>CAJAHC010000219.1 GCA_903939355.1 uncultured Methylococcaceae bacterium
AAAAAAGTAAATACATCCATAAAATCGGCACCTTCTTCAACAAGGGTAATGGCCCGCACACGATTAATCAAACGCATAAGTCTTTCGGGTGAAGAACTAAAGGTTACTATTTCCATTAGTACTGCCAATCCTTCCTGCGTGACCGTTGCCGAAGGTGGCCCCTTTCCTAAAAAAGTACAATAAGGTTGTGCCAGACCATTTAAGGTGGTTCCCAAATGAACCCAAATCTCATGAACTTCAAGCACTCGCAAATCACGCATATTAAATAGAGCATCAGCACGCAATTTAATATAATCGGTACCTGCTGCCGCATCGGCAACAATTCCATCACTCAACATTGCGCGTAGACCTTCTCCAGGAAAAACACTTTCTATTTTTTCGTTAAGAATGACCACAGCATCTTTTGCAGATATTGTCTTGGGTTCTTCAAATAAATAATCAAGTTGCAATAGTTGAGATAAGGTAGATTCCATCATGCTCCCCAATTTGGCAATTGTTGGATCACCCACATGAAAAACATCTTGCGAAGAACCATATAATTCCTGCGAGATACTTGAAAAGTCGGGTGTACCTCTAGCCTCAAGCATGTAAACCACATCTTGATATTCTCGACAAATCCTACGCATGATGACACTGAGCGGATTGAGTTGACCCAGTTTACGTACTAAATCTCGCTCAATTTGGTGGAACTCTTGTTTTTTCTCAGCAATCTCAAAACCCAGAGGTCGATTACGGTAGTAATCTATTGTTACCGCAGGGAGTTTTCGACACTTATACTTAAAAAACTCTTGCTTAATATTATCATCCCACTTAATGGCATCAAGAATCCGAATGGGCTGTTGAGCTCTTACGATTCTGTCAGAAAGCGCTTTAACTTCTATCAGATATGTTGATGCTTTAACATTTTTTATACTCATGGCATTTTAATCGGTTGGCTATACACCATTTTTTATGGCGATAAATTTAAGGATTCGAGTGAGATCAAGTAGAAGCAAAACTAATATAGCATCACATTAAACATAATAGGAAAAAACGTCTATCTAATTAAAACACAAGTCACCTCATGTAACATTAATTACATAATATTTTAGTAAAGTTATGTTTATAAAATTATTTTCGTTTACTTAAGATTAATTTAAGAGTCAATAGTAGATAATATAATTAAAGCATTGCCTGAGATAACTCCATGAATGAAAATCTATTTAAAAACGAAGTTGACGAAGATAATGAAATCGATTCAAGACGCAAATTTCTTAAACAAATAATGTATGGATCTTTGATAGCTTTGAGTGGTTCTGAAATTGCGAATGCAACAGTCCGAGATACAATTCATCTCGGAAGATTTGTACATTCACAAAGGGTCAATCGAATCTCACAACATATACAATCTCGCCATTCCAAACGAGAAAAATATGCCAAAGCTGTTCACGGGCACGGGCACAAAACACTGTCCTTTGAGCATGCACATACCGGGGATAAATTAAAGTTAACTTATTTTGAAGGCGGGAGATATATTAAAGGCGCCCTCCATGAAATAGATTATTTGTTACGTGACTACCATACTGATGACATACATCCCATTGATACCGCTTTATTAGATCAATTATTTGATTTGAAACAAACACTAGGAATTAATAAGCCTTTTCATATAGTATCAGGTTATCGTTCACCCTTTACCAATTCACAATTACGTAAACATAGCCATGGTGTTGCAGAACATAGCTTTCATATGCAAGGCAGAGCAATTGACATCAGAGTTGAAGGCATTCATGCCAAAACAATTAAAAACGCAGCACTGACTATGGCTAGAGGTGGCGTGGGTTTTTACCCCCACAATGATTTTGTTCATCTTGATACCGGTGAAGTTAGAAACTGGTAAACACTACAATTAACAACAATCCTAGACCTACATCAAATCAACATCTGGCTTTATTGACTCAACCGGAGTTAATACAGGAGCTGGGGTAAATATTTCCTGATCAGGAACGTCCACAGATTTAGCAAGAGCCTCTTGTAGAACGCTATCATACCCATAAATATCTGAATAAAAAGCCACCTTATCATTTTGATCAATAAATGATGTCATATAAAAAAACAACACCGGAACAGATTTTTTTAAAATAACCCTACGTGTTTTTTGGGTTTGCATTGCCTCACCTATAGCTTCTTTACTTAATTGACTTTTAAGTACAAACTCGGCTAATTGATCTGGATTGGCAACCCTCACACAACCATGACTAAAATCTCTTCGCGCTCTACTAAACAAGGCATGTGAAGGAGTATCATGCATATATACGTCATTCTTGTTTGGAAACATAAACTTGACTCGCCCTAATGCATTTTTGTTACCAGGGCGCTGCCTGATTCTTAAAGTTCCTCGTTTTAGCTCAGCAATGGTTGATGAATTATAAACAACAGATGTGGGTTGATTATCAAAAGTAGCGACTAATTCCATATTTTCTCGCGCCAAATAATCTGGATTTTGAATTAATTTTGGCAGTATTTCTTTTTTCACAATATTGTAAGGAACGTTCCAATAAGGCATAAAATCAATAAATCTCATTTCAGCCATCAAAACAGGCGTTTCATTTTTCGATGCTTTACCAACTACTACTCGCATATTCGGCATGCTAGCATTAATTTCGTTAACATCATCAAACGCCCATAATTGAAAAGCAGGAATATTAACAATGATGGAGGCGCCTGCGCTACCCATCGCTTCAGGCAACCAACGCAATCGCTCCATTGCCAACTCAATTTGAGTAACTCTCTGATTTAATGGTACATTCAATGCTTCAACAGTAGCTTTACCTAAAACACCATCGATATTCATACCATGACGTAATTGGAATTTTTCAACCCCCTCAACTAATTCTCCCGTATAGCGATTAGATTGTTTTTCAACCCTTCTTGAGTCTGGTGCTATATCACCTAAAGCACTCAAGTAATGCACAAGATTGTCAGCTTTTAGAAGATTTTCACCTGGCCTTATTGGTTTAATAAACTCCATAGAAAAATTAGGCTGTGTCTTAACTAATAAACGATAATTAGCTAATGCTTTTTTTAATTTTTGATATTGTTTTAATTTAGGCTCAACTACTTCAGGCAATTGATCAATAGTAGATTGCGCTAAATGGGTCTTAATTAGCACTGGTAAATCAATAACCTTTTTGTCTCTTAATTTAAGATTAAAATTAATATCTTTTGGATTTACTCGACCATAATGTAAATCATGTAAAAATCGCAACAAGGCAATGCTGATAGCTGTGTCATACATTGCGAGTTGCTTATAATTTTCAGATACAACACTTGGTTTTTTTTGTAGCAAAGACTTAGCGTCATAGGCTGCCTCAGTTAAACCATTAGCAGGGGCATTTTCTAATAATGTCAGAGCATCAAGCCTATTCTTTTCTGCTTGGGGACTATCCAGCCATAATAAATGGTAATCCGAGAGCTTATAAAGCGCGTCAAGATCTTCTGCCCTATTTGTAAAATCAGGATGTAGTAAATACGGATGGTGTTTGGCGCTAACAATTAAAATAATTTCATTCACTAACTCACTATTTTTATTTGTTATTTGATCGGCAATCAAATTAGTGACTTGAGTGAAAAAACTATCAGCAACTGAAGGTTGTATTGGTAAACTCAGTAAAATAAAAATGAACAAACGTTTCAACACAAAACTACGACACTTAATAATACGGATATCTTGAGAAGTGCAAGAAGCCAAACTTTCAAAATTATTTTTTTGCTGTGAAAATAATTTTCTTAATACCTGCATATACATCCCATTTGCTCATATACTTAAGTTGTATTGGTAAATACACTTAGTGCAATAACAATAACTTACCTTTCGACCGCGTCTTAGTCTTAGTCTAATATTAACACCAACCGTTTGTTTTAAAAACCATTAACAATGGAATTTTAACCAAGCAATAAAACTCTTAGAGTCTTTTTTCATATAAAACTTAAGTCTTCATTTTACGCTAACTTACCAAGAAGGACTGATGGAAAAAAATACCCTTATACCCTGCGAAAGTCCTTTTCCATCCGCAAAACAAGATGCTGCAAGTGTGTCCTATGATTACGGTACACCACAAAGTAATGCGCCATCTTATCGATTGGCTTACGATGACTTTGATTTCATCATGCGCGATGAATTGCGCCCTGTACGCTTACAACTAGAACTGCTTAAACCTGAACTAGCTCAACTTGAAGAAAACATAAAAGCAACTGTTGTTATTTTCGGCAGTGCCCGGATTTCTGACCATGAAACCGCACTAAAAAACTTACAGCAGGCAGAACAAAGACTGGCATTAAACCCAAGTAATCCAGAACTTGAACATAATGTAGCTATTGCCTGCCGTATACTTAAAAAATGCCATTACTATGATGAAGCCCGTAAACTAGGCTCACTGATAACGCTAAGCAAAGACCAACTTAACCAAACATTGACTGTCGTCACTGGCGGTGGCCCTGGAATTATGGAGGCTGCCAATAGAGGCGCTGCAGATGTTAATGGAAAAAGCATAGGTCTCAATATAGTGTTGCCAGGCGAGCAAAAACCCAACGCCTATATTACTCCGAAACTGTGTTTTCAGTTTCATTACTTTGCCATACGTAAAATGCATTTCTTAATGAGGGCCGTCGCATTAATCGCCTTTCCGGGCGGCTTTGGCACACTCGATGAACTTTTCGAAGCGCTTACACTTATTCAAACAAAAAAAGTCAGACCCATCCCCGTTATTCTATTTGGAAAAGATTATTGGAATAGCCTAATTAACTTCGATGTGCTAGTTGAAGAGGGTGTTATTACACCCTGTGACCGAAATCTTATTCAATATACTGAAACTGCTGAACAAGCATGGAATTTAATTTTGGAAAGCTATACTGTAAAAGGTAACAGCCACTCCACTTAAAAGGCAATACCATGACTAATCTTACTTTTTTTGGCGCGACGGGACAGGTAACTGGATCATGTTATCTACTGGAAAACGACAATTTCCGTTTATTGCTTGATTGCGGTTTATTTCAGGGCTCAAAGGATACAGAAGCTCAAAATACAGCCGACTTTCCTTTTGATCCATCCAGTATAGACGCAGTCGTTCTATCTCATGCTCATCTTGATCATTGTGGACGCTTGCCCTGGGCTATTTTCGTGCCGCCTCTCCGAGGCTCCGGAACGGCGAACCCAGGCGCTCCACTGGACGCCGCGGGTCCGCCGTGTTTGCATGGG
>CAJAHC010000220.1 GCA_903939355.1 uncultured Methylococcaceae bacterium
AGACTTTATCTGGCAAGGTATTGATAAAAACAGAAAGAAATCCGGTGGTGTTATTCCTGCTAAAAATGAGTTAATAGCAAAAACAGAATTAAGGCGGCAAGGTTATCTCGTAACTAAAATCAAAAAGAAACCAATACCATTTTTCAGCGCAAGAGTGAAAGCCATCACACCAAATGATATTGCAATTTTTTCCAGACAATTAGCCACTATGCTGGCTGCTGGTATCCCATTGGTACAATCATTCGATATAATCGGCAAAGGTCATGAAAATCCAAGTATGCAAATTCTGTTGTTAGCCATAAAAGCTAATATTGAAAATGGTGATTCCCTTGCAGAAGCACTAAAAAAAAATCCTCTCTATTTTGATGAATTGTTCTGTAACTTGGTTTACGCAGGTGAACATGCGGGAATACTGGAAACGCTTCTGGATAAAATCGCGACTTATAAAGAAAAAACCGAGTCCATGAAGAAGAAAATTAAGAAAGCTTTGACTTATCCCATCGCTGTAATCGTAGTCGCATTTATCGTCACAACCATATTACTATTATTTGTAGTACCCGTTTTTGAAGACATGTTCAAAAACTTTGGCGCAGATTTACCTGCTTTTACCAGAATGGTTGTAACCATGTCTCAATGGCTTAAAGAATGGTGGTGGATTGTGCTTGGTGTTATTATCACTTCTATCTATACATTTGGCTATTTTAAAAAACGTTCAACGACTTTTAATCATTTTTTAGATTCAATGCTACTAAAAATGCCAGTGGTTGGTATTATCTTAAGAAAATCTGCTATTGCTCGATTTTCAAGAACTTTATCTACCATGTCTGCTGCAGGAGTTCCCCTTGTAGATGCATTACAATCAGTTGCGGGTGCTTGTGGTAATATCAAATACGCTGAAGCTGTTTTAAAAATGCGTGAGGAAGTTGCAACAGGGCAAAGATTACAACTTGCAATGATGCAAACCAATCTTTTCCCCCACATGGTCCAACAAATGGTAGCTATAGGTGAAGAATCTGGCTCAATGGATGCCATGCTAGCTAAAATTGCTGATTTTTATGAAGAAGAAGTTGATAATCTAGTCGATAACTTAAGTAGCTTAATGGAACCTATTATCATGGTCATATTAGGGGTTCTGATTGGTGGTTTAATCGTTGCCATGTATCTTCCTATTTTCAAAATGGGTGCAGCGGTTACTTAACCCTTGCAAAGCATGAATGATTTTATTGATTGATTGATTTGAACTATTATTTCTCCTTCCGAAAAAAGGCAATCCAGAAATGCAGAGCCTTTACAAATAAAACATGAATGAACAATTGAATATTTTGTTAAATTTACCTTATTGCTTAACCGCACTCACTGGCATTATTGGCTTAATCGTTGGAAGCTTCCTCAATGTTGTGATTTATCGCTTACCCATAATGATGCAAAGCAATTGGCGTAAAGAATGCTATGAATTTCTTAACATGGACCCAATTGAAAATAGCAAAAAACAAGAATCCTTTAATCTGGCTCTACCCTTATCCCACTGTCCTAATTGCAAAGCTCCCATTACACCTTATCAAAACATACCAATCCTTAGTTATTTGTTGTTAAAAGGCAAGTGTGCAAAATGCTACAAGCTTATTTCTTTGCGTTATCCATTTATTGAGTTAATCACGGCAATCACTTCAGCAACAGTCGCCTGGCGGTTTGGTTATAACCCACAAACTGTTTTTGCCTTGATTCTGACCTGGTCATTAATTACCTTAAGCTGCATTGACATAGACCATCAGTTATTGCCTGATAACATTACTCTTCCATTACTTTGGTTAGGCTTATTTTTAAGCTTATTTGGTTTCTTTACCGATACCAATGCCAGCATTATTGGAGTAATAGCCGGCTATACAAGCCTATGGCTTGTTTTTCATCTATTCAAATTGACAACTGGAAAAGAAGGTATGGGTTATGGTGATTTTAAACTACTTGCGTTACTAGGTGGCTGGTTGGGTTGGCAGTATTTGCCCATCATTATAGTTTTATCATCATTGGTAGGAGCATCAGTAGGACTATACCTTATTATTTTTGCTGGACGCGACTCCAACTCACCTATACCTTTTGGCCCCTATTTAGCGGCTTCAGGTTGGTTTGCCTTACTATGGGGTAATAGTCTTAATGATTTGTATGTCAATATAATAGGTTTTTAAAATTATGCTAAAAATTGGTCTTACCGGCGGCATAGGAAGTGGTAAAAGTACCGTCTCAAAAATTTTTCAGAAAATTAATATACCGGTTATTGATGCAGATGAAATAGCGCATCAATTAGTTGCTGTGGGGCAACCGGCGCTAACAAAAATACAGCAGGAATATGGTTCAAATATACTCAATCCTGATGGAACACTAAATAGAAAACAACTTAAAGAACTTATTTTTTCTGATGACTTGCAAAAACAAAAACTGGAAGCTATTCTGCATCCATTGATATACCAAGCCATACAAAAACAAATTAATGCATTAAATACACCTTACTGTATCATTTGCATTCCCTTACTATTCGAAGCAGATATGACTAACCTTGTTGACAGAATATTAGTTGTTGACTGCCCTGTAGAAGTGCAAATAAAACGACTACTAAAACGAGATAATATGACAATAGAAAGAATTCAGTCCATTATCGATAGTCAGGTATCACGAGCATTTAGAAAATCTATGGCTAATGATCTTCTTGATAATACTCTTAGTAACGAAAGCCTTGCACAACAGATAAAAAAATTGCACAATCAATATAATTTGTTAAGCAATTATC
>CAJAHC010000221.1 GCA_903939355.1 uncultured Methylococcaceae bacterium
TATCGATTTGTTCATATTCAGCCCGCCGGAACCAATTTTATTAAAGAAATGTTTAGTCAAGTCGGTATAAAAAGCCTGTGTAAATTGTCAGCTATTTATGCTTTTATTGCTGTATTTTGGGCCTTGTTTGATCAAACTGGGTCATCTTGGATAGTTCAGGCACAAAAAATGGATCGGATGGTGTTTGGTTTTGAATTATTACCTTCACAAATTCAAGCCGTTAATCCTTTGCTTATTATGTTGTTGGTGCCTATTTTTTCTTACTTTATTTATCCGTTACTAAGTCGTTTTTTTGTATTAACGGCGTTACGAAAAATGACTATCGGTTTATTTGTAACGGTTATTGCTTTTGCTATACCAAGTGTTATACAAATGCAGTTGGACCAAGGTTTTGTTCCGCATATATCTTTGCAGTTATTGGCTTATCTTTTATTAACTTCAGCTGAAGTTATGGTTTCGATAACTTGTCTTGAGTTTTCTTATACTCAAGCTCCAAAAACCATGAAATCTTTTGTGATGGCATTTTATTTCTTGTCTGTGGCGATAGGAAATCTTTTTACAAGTGCAGTTAATTTCTTCATTCAAAACGAGAATGGCACCTCTAAGCTTGCCGGAGCGAATTACTTTTGGTTTTTTACCGGATTAATGTTGTTAACGGCACTGTTTTTTTCGTTTGTGAGTAAGCAATATCAAGAAGATGGAATAACATCAACTGACATATGAAAGTGTTGCGATTACAATGACGATTAACCTCTTTTTTCAGTAAACAAGTTTATAAAATAGTTGCCTGTATGAAATCATCAAAAACAATTATAATCACTGGCTGTTCTTCGGGTATTGGATACAGTGCTGCTACAGAGTTAAAAAAAAGAGGTCATTATGTTATTGCGACAGCCAGAAAATTAGAAGATGTTGCCCGTTTAAAGAATGAGGGTTTTACAGCTATGCATTTGGATTTGGCGGATAGTAAAAGCATACAAAAAGCGGTAAGTGATACATTGGAATTAACAGGCGGGTATTGTGATGCATTGTTTAATAATGGTGCATTTGGTCAGCCAGGAGCAGTTGAAGACTTAACTCGAGAGGTGCTTAGATATCAGTTTGAAACTAATCTTTTTGGCACACACGAATTGACTAATCTGCTTATTCCGGTGATGCGCAAACAGGGGCATGGACGTATTATTTATAATAGTTCTATATTAGGGTTGGTTGCCATGCGATATCGTGGTGCTTATAACGCCAGCAAGTTTGCTCTGGAAGGCTTGGCGGATACTTTACGTATGGAACTTCACGGCACTAATATCCATATTTCGTTAATAGAGCCGGGGCCAATCTTAAGTAACTTTAGAACAAATTCGTACGCTTTATATAAAAAAAATATAAATACAGTAAATAGTTTTCATAAAGATGCTTATGAAGCAATGGAAGCTAGATTGCAAAAAGAAGGCCCTGCTGTTGTATTTACTTTGCCGGCAAAAGCCGTTGTCGAAAAAGTCATACACGCGCTGGAGGTAAAGCGACCTAAAATACGCTATTACGTGACTTTCCCAACCTATTTATTTGCAATTCTTAAGCGTATTTTACCGATGTTTTGGCTGGATTCTTTACTCAGAAAGGTTTAATTATGAACGAACTAGATGAAATTATTATTTATTGTCCTTATTGCGGTGAAGCACTTGACGTATTAGTAGACACATCAGCTGGTTCGCAACAATATTATGAAGACTGTGCGGTTTGTTGTACGCCAATTTTGTTTATACTATCTGAAGATGAAGATGGCGAGCTGATAATTGATGTAAAAAGAGATGATGAATAATTTTTTTGTGCTAAAATCGCACGTTGTAGCTGGGTAATTGATTTGAAAACATTGCAACCGCATGAACCTCACTTAACTTACCTGACTCTATAAATTATCTAAATATCAACTTTGAGGTTTAATCAGCAATGATAGTATTAAAAAAAGGCTTAGTTTCACTTGTGATGGCAGCTTCTTTGGCTGTAGTTTCTTCATCTGCTTTGGCTGCACCTGAAGGCGAAGCTAAAGTAAAAGAAGCCATTGAAAGCACCCTTTCAGGAATAGCTACTTCCCAAGCAGATATTCAAAGAGGTGATATGGAAGCGGCTTCTAAAGATATTCTTTTAGCAGCCCAAGCGTCAAAAGAATTTCGTTTTGAAATAACAGAACGTCAACGTGAAAAAGCAACGAACCTGTTAAAAGGTGCGCGTAAATCAGTTCAAGAGGGTAATGCTGCTGCTGCTGCTGAAGGCCTAGAGAAAGCGTTAGCTTCATTTTCAGAAATGAAAGCTAAATACGATCTAACTCATTAATAACAATTAGGTTATAACAAACAGATTCAATTACATTATTTATAATTGAATCTGTTGACTTATATAAACTACAAATAAATAGTAGTTTTTAATAGGGTTAATTAAGATAACTACATGTTAAGTGTGGTAGAATTATTTTCGGCAAATGCTTTAAAAGGCAATATTGTCAGTATTATTATAAATAACAACAACTTGAGGGCTAGTAAAGTATGAAATCTTTGAAAAAAATCTTGCTATCTTTATTTATTGCGGCTTCTGTCGGCACTATTTCAACGTCAGTTTTAGCTGAATCTGATCCAGGTAGAATCTCTTATACACCTGTTGAAGCAATTGATTTAGTAGTAAGCAATATAAATGCAGCTATTGCTGCAATTGATAAGGGAGCAAGTGCTGAGGAAGTTGCTACACTTATTAAACTAGCAAGTGATGGTAGTAAAGAAATTAATGCAAATGATAAAGTTGATATGGCACGTACAAAAGCAAATAGAAAATTGAAATCTGCTATGGCTCATGCTAAAGAATCTGCTTTACCAAAAGCTGAAGAAGAATTGAAAGAAGCTGGAAAAGATTTTGAAGCTCTTAAAGGCTTAATTTAAGTCTATATCTATCCTATCAAGTATCCTTTTGGATTCTTGATAGGATTATTTTGTTATATCACAGTTCAGTACAAATCTAGTTAGTACGTCCTTTTACAAAAGTTGTTTTATAGGCAATTGATGGGATAAGTAATTACCAGTTTCCATTTCCCCATGTACCAGCCAGGTATTGCAGAACAACTACTAAAGTACTTAATCCCCCAAAGGATTGCAACAGAGGCCATTTATACCAGGGTCTAAATGCACCATCACATAAGTTTCTAATACGTTCAATCTGAGTTTCTATTCGTTTAATAACAAAATCATTGGGAGTGTGTTGATTGCGTTGTTCGCTAATTTTCATAGCTAACTGGATTATCGCTTTTTTTCGAGCTATTTTAGCGCCATGTTGTAAAAATAATTCTGCTGAAATCGAATAAAGTAGCATGGCAAAAAATATTACCCCCAATCCCCAGGGTAAATCCCAATCATCTATTATCGGACTACGTGCAATTAACAACAAAGCTATACAGACTACAGGACCAATGATAAGTGGCTGAATAGTCGCTGTCAAACGAGCCACCATTTGAATATCGAGCCAATCATCAACGCATTCCAGAGCGACTTTGTTTTCGGCGAGAGCCCAATTTTTAGCCATTTCATGCCATCGACTCGGTTTTTCTGACAAGTGTGTTATTAGTCTTTCGCATAGGCGTGCATTTTCAACCACCCATGTTATCAATAGGATGGTGGATAAAACAGCAGAGAAAATTATGATTTTATTCACATCCGATGCAATATCGCCCCGTGCAGGAATATTAGGTAAACCACTTTGCATAATCAACATCAATGCTCCAATCCAGAATACAATACTGTGCATTACTGTTCTCCAGTAGCAACCAGAAAGAACTATTTTCATATTAAAACCAAAATAACCAAGATATTCTCTCCATAAAATTTGAGGAATAACACATTGTTGTTTATTTTTCTTATGGTTCCAATTTCCGACAAAAAGCACTTTCCAATACCCAAACATTATGGGGTGATTTGGTAATGCGAATGTCGAAGGTATTAAATCTTCTGGCTGTGCGTGAAATTCATTTAGCATTCTATTGATCCGTTTTTGCCCCCAATAGAAAAAAACAGAAGCAAATAGAACAACTGATAATCTGAGTATTTGACTAGGCCAGATGCTTATACCTTCAAGCCAGTAGAAGGGTTCAGCATCAGCTTGGATAATATAAGCATTCCACAAAGGTGGTGTGATAAGTAATAACACACCAATGAGCAAGCCTAAATATTTAGTAGGATTAAATTGTATTCTTTTAGGAAACCAGTTAAAAGCAAAAGGAATTAGTAACGCTAATATTGCAAGTGCCCATAGCCTGGGTAACCAATCACTGGAGTTTATTGTTGGTAAAAATAATGGTGGGAGTAGCCCAAAACCAATGCTTATAATAAATGGCTTTACGTTTTTGCGAAACCAGGAACTAACAAAAGAAAAGAAAGACACCGCTATCACAAAAATAATTACTCTCTCCAATGTCCAACTAAATGTAGAGGCAGCAACAGAGTATGGATGAACGGTGTCGCAGCCAATTACTAAATTAGTACTGGAGCATTGCTCATTGCTTTTATTGGTAGGAGTCGATAACTCACTATTTTTAGTTGTAAAAGAAAGTGGATTATTCCACCATTTATCATTTGCCAAGCCATAAAAACTTAGTGGATCGGCTATCCTATTTTCAGGTAATAGTATTGGATGGTTACGGCCTATCTCGAACAAGAGTGGTGGTATTTTTTTATTATCTGGATTAACTTTGTCAGGGTTAAGTATTAACTGTATCGCGAGAAAAAATGCTGTTTGATAACTGTCACGGAAAGGGGGTATTTGATGCTGTAACTCAGGACGCAGCTTTAGGTCGAAGGCTGAAGCTACCAATAAGTTGTGTGTTTGTAGACGTTTAGCCGGATGAAAAAAAGTTGCATCTAGGTCAGTGGTAAAAAACAACTTATGGGGGAAATGTTGGCGTAGTGCCTCCAAAATCATTAATTTGTCATGCACATCTGAACCAAGAATACCAATGGCGGAGATCCCTAGTTGATTATTATTTATTTTAAGATTTTGGTCTAGGGTATGAATTTGATCAGCGAGTCTTCGTAAGTAGTCCTTTTGACTGTGACCCTCTGGAAATTCAATCAATGAATTCGTGTTGGAGTTGTTGTCTTTATTTTTGCTGTCAGAGGATTTTTCCATGGCAGTAAAGGTAGTATCACTTTTATCCGGTAACTTACCATCCAGACCACGCATATAACTATATGAATAGATGAGTTCTCGAAAATTATCACCATAGCGTTTTCTCCAGGCAACTTCAAAAGCCTTAGGCATCAATCGCCCATAGTAGGTGTCCCATTCGGATAGAATGACAACATGCCGTGGTTTATTGTTAAGACGTAAATTAAGTTCATTTACCAATCTCATCATCATATCTAAATCAGTAGCGGTAGTTCGATACAGCGTTATTCCTTTGGTGAGCAGAAGGTATTCTGAAATATTTTTATACGTGTTAATATTTACAAGGCCTTGTCTGAGTAATTCAGGATCTGATGCAGTTGCCCCAGCCGAAAAGTAAGTAATGGGGTGGCAATTAATTTCACCCAACGTATTAAACATAATCGAATGTTTATTTTGCATTTTAGAACAATTAGAAAGATCAGTTCCATGCTGAACTTCTTTCAGCATGTCCAACAATAACCTAGAAGAGTTTGGACCGATGACTGCGTAGTTGAAATTATCTTTTTTTGTTAGATATTTTTGACTAGTAGCCTGTATTAACAAATTTCTTAATTTGTCCGCAGGTTTTATAAGGAGGCTTGATTCATCTACCCACAATAGTAAGAATTTAGACTTAGTATTTTCAAGTGACCACCATTCGAAAGATACATTTTTTTGCAAACCTAGATTGGTTTTAGGATGGAAGTAACCGATATGTTGCTCGTCTTGAGGAATGCCATTTTGATTGGCTAGAGCTGAAAGAATGGCATAGCGGCGTCGCATTCTTATTTCCGCTGCCTCTTGGTAGGGTCCGCCAGGCAAGGTAATAGCAATAATGGTAATATTATCATTGGTGACAGGTTGATAGTCTTCATAAATTATTTTTGGAGAGTGGGGCGAAACATTCTCTTTCTGAGGTTCCTCAATGATGCCATCTGTTGCGGCAAAAGGATCCTGCCACAAACGTGCATCTACATCTTGAGCAGCAGTATATGAGTATTTAACAGGTTTGTTTGAGGGCCGCTCATCTTGATAAGGTAACTCAGGCTTAAAAATCAAGCCAGCCAAGAGTGCCAAAACTAACGTTAGAGGTAATGCGCCTGTGAACGCACTATGTTCCTGCTTTTTTTCTTCCGTCATTATTGCTCCTAAATTCTAGTGTTACTGTCAGGTCAGTTTTTCAGAGATATAGTTAAGCCAAGATTAAAGAGGGGTAAAAATTTAAACTCAGTGCCTACCAAAGAATATATAGCGGTATAGTTCAGGATGATGAGTTCACGCTTAGTTACTTGCAACCATCCTGCCTGTCTAAAGGTATGGAGACTACGATTTACATGAACAACAGTAAGTCCAAGGGTATCTGCTATATCTTCTTGTTTAAGCGGAAATTTAATTAAATACCCTTCATTTAAACCGCGTAAGTTAAGTCGATGATGAAGTTCCAAAATCATAAATGCGATTTTTTCTTGTGCATTACGATGAGCAATATTATAAAGATACATTTCCGTTAACATCATGTCGCAAGCCAATGCTGATGCAAGACAGAGACCTAGCTCCGGTCGTGAGGAAAATAAGTCGATGCTATTTGGAATCTTGCAAACAACACTGTTTATTAAAGCGATGGCAGAGTACGTGTTAGGACCTCGCAATTCTTTTTTAAAGCCAATTAGTTCTCCCAGTAATATTGAACGAACAACTTGACGTTTTCCATCTTCTGAATGTCTTGTCAATATTAGCCAGCCTTCTCGTAAAACAAATAATCCTTCATTCATATCCCCCTGGTAATATAAATATTGCTTGGCTAAAAGGGTTATATTTTTAAGGGAATGGACTTCAAATTCGGGTGTAGAGGAATTCAACAGGTTCCGGCAAAAGCAGTGCTGTTGATAAGGACAGGTTAAGCAAATTCCAATAAGACCAAATGAATGACTAGACATCTAAATAAAATTCTAAAGCCTATAGAAACAACCACTAAGTTCAGTCTAGCATGCATAAGTGTTTAATATAATAGGTATAAATACCTATGGAATTCGGAATATTGCTATTAAAAACTAGAAAATTTTATGGTACAGATTTATTTTGTAAAAAGTTCAACAAATTGCCTCTTCGTATTCGAGATCTCAGTGCATGAAAACGACTGGTCATCGAGGAGGCATCCTCATTTATGTTGCGTAAGTTTGAGTTGATTTTATCAAATGCATGTCTTTTGAAATCCAAGATATTATTTGCTGTTAATTTTTCTATTGTTTTCATAATTATTGATTATGGCCACCAACATTTAGTGAATTAGATTCACTATCAATGTAATAGCGTTATAATTCAAAAGTTAGCTGGTGCAGGGTGTCAAAACAAATTATTGTAGAAGTCTTTTTTAAGAAAAATTTAGGCTATTACAATAAGATTGTTTAAATCACTTGTAATGAAAGCGCTTTAGTAATCAAACGATACAAATATGACAGAACAAGACAGAGTATTTCAACAAACAACTCAAGTAGAAGATTTCGCTTTTGATGAACGTGTTGCCAAAGTTTTTGATGATATGGTGTCACGGAGTGTGCCTTTTTATAATGAAGTTCAGCGTATCCAGTCTGATCTTATTATGGATTTTTTACCCGATAAGGGCGGTATAGTTTGCGATTTGGGTTGTTCGACAGGAACTACTCTGGAGTACTTAACAAAGCATCCGAAGTGTCCGGAAAGTACTCAATTTATAGGCTACGATAATTCTGAGTCTATGTTGGAGAAAGCTAGAGAGAAACTATTCGGACAAATAAATGCCGGAAAAGTATCGCTGATTACGGCTGATCTTAGTAATCTGCCTCAATTACCAGATTGTAATATAGTCATTCTTAACTGGACACTTCAATTTGTAAGACCCATGGGTAGAGAGCAGTTACTAAAAACCATTTTTCAAGCACTCAAACCGGGGGGGATTATTTTGTTATCAGAGAAAATTCTGGCAAATGATCCGGTATTAAATCGTTTATATATTGATCATTATTTGCAATTTAAAGTTTCCCAAAGTAGTTATACAGATCTTGAAAATCAGCGTAAACGTGAAGCCTTGGAAAATGTGTTGATTCCTTATCGGTTGGATGAAAATTACGCGCTATTGCAAAGAGCTGGCTTTGAACGTATTGGTACTTATTTTCAGTGGTTTAATTTTGCTTGTATGATTGCTGTTAAGGTTCAATAGATCATGCCAACATGATTAAAGAAGAAAGGCTCATTTTCTTTGTGATATAAAAATTGTTGGTAGGATAAATATTTGTAACTACCTTTACGCATATTAAAAAACAATAATTCCGGTAAGCTCATTAAAACGCCTGTAGCACCGGATTTAAGATTTTTCCCTGCGTCAAACGGCCAGCTTAAAAAACCCAATAGACTTTGGCCAAGTCCTGCTGCGGTATTAAATAATCCAAAAACAGGTCTTAATGCCAGATTACCATCGGTAAAGAAAATAAAAAAAGCATCATCGGGATTGTAGTTATAGATGGAACTGGTAAATGTATTTGCTTCGCGTAGGTTAACCATTAACTTGTTATTTTTAGCATAAAGCTTGGCTAATTGTTGATCACGATAAGAGCCTAATAATTCATTAGTCGTTACTTTATAGTTTTCCTGTACGGATTGGAATGAAATAAAAGGTATAAAATTATATTCTGCAGAAATAGTGCCCCCCAAACGATTTTCTGATTCCTTTATTAATAATTCATCTTGATTGTCCTGTGTTTTTGCCTGTTGTAACATAGCCTGATGAATTGTTCTAAACAGTTCGGTTACACAGTTTCGGGTGATCAGATCATAGCTATAGTGGTTTGACAGTTCTGCAATTAGTTTATTTTGATAAGTATCCAATTCACTTAAGGCTGATTTTAACTGTTGTTGCGATAGTTCAGGTATTACCCAATCAGGAAGAGGCGTGCTTTTTGTTGGCAGTGCTTTTTCACCGATATAACGAATACTTTTATGCTCATTGACTTTAAGCAATTCAAAATATCGGTTGGCAGCCATTTCTACATTACTGTAGCTTGCCTCGGTAAGTTCATCCAGATTTAACAATGCGTTTCGAGTTTGTGTCAGGTTAGTTTTTGCATCATTAATCTGTGTAAGCATTTGATTTGTGTAATGATCATATTGATCAACACTGATCCATTCACTATCCCGTGCAAAATCGTCAAGAAAAACCCACCGACCTAATTGTAATGAATGGTCGAGCACAATAATTCTGGCCAGATTAATTAGCGTGGCATAGCCCCAATCCGGACGATTTGAATTAACAGACTTTACTAAACTTACGGTCAGTTGATTTTTTAATTTTCCCAGTGCCAACCTTTCTTTTGTAGTGATTAACTCAGGGCTTTCAAAGTAAGCATCAGGCCTTAAGGTTTGTTCATTCATAAGAACTTTTATGGCGACTAATCCGGTAAGATAATCGGTATATTTGTCGGTAAATGAATTAATCGCTGTAGGGAAATTATCTATCGATAAGAGAGGAGTTTCTATTGGCCAATGCGTTGGAGTTAATGCTTTAATACGGTTGGTAATATGTTGACTGAGAGAGTTAAGATAATCATGACCATAGCGTTGTTCGATTTTTTGACGCAACATTTCAATAAGGGGCGACGATTGAGATGATTGCTTTTGGGCTTGATTACCTAATTGTTGTTCGTTGTAAAAAAGTCCGACACCCTTAAGTTGTAAGTCTGTAGAAGAGTTGGAGTCTAAAAAAATCTCATCATGCCTTGCCTTGTATAATAAATGCTGCAAAAGAAAACGATCTTTATCGAGCTGATTAACTAGATTAAACTGTTGGCTCTGAGCCAAAAACTGCAATTTAAAATAATCTCTAAGCCGAGTAAATGTCTCTTCAGAAACATCGATATGACTTGAATGAATACGACGATTTTGCAAAAAACGATATTGAAAATGAAACTCTTGTTTATCTTGTCTCAGCAAGCGAATTAAACCCGAATCATGATGCTGAAAATGATAGACTTCATCATTAAATTCTATGGCACTATGCCCTCCACTGGAGTTGCCCTCACTAGCTTCTATATAAAGATATTCAAAAGAGGCTGCCAAAACGGCACATGGACATAATGTGATACAGATAAGTGCAATGAAAAAAGGCTGCAGAGTAAAGCGGTTATTTAAATACGCTAATGCTCTTAAGCCTTTTAAAAACAATTGAAAACCTGTCAGGGCAAGATGCTATTTTTCAGAGTCATAGCCTTCTTGAATATCATCCATTTTTTTAGCATCGCCTCCAGCAAAATTCTTTTTATAGGTGTCATAAGCGACACCCTCAACATTGGCTTTTTTCAGGCCTATTCCGATCCCTCTATAAGTCGATGAATCTTGATCCCAATTGGTTACGCCCGCATTTTCAGCAATATCGCTTAGTCCTTTTTGAAAAGAATCGTAACTTGCTGAGGATTGAGAAGATTTGACATAAGCCGTCGTATAATCAGCGATATCGTTTTGATATTTTTTGCTTTTACCTGAAAGTGAAGAGGGGCTGCTAACAATCGAACTTGTTGAGTCAGAAATACTTTCTGAACTATCTGAAAAAGAACATCCGTTGATGGTTATAGATATTGTCAAAAGAGCGCAAAAAAGATTAAATGGTTTTGAATAGTCTACAGATAAACGCATGAGTTTTTCCTATGGAATGTAAAGAATGAAATGGATAATTGAGTTACTGTTCGTTTGCAGAGCCTGTTTCTTTAGTGGTGGTCCAAATGCGATAATGAACTTCAAAATCAATGGGCACATACACTACAACAGGTAGTTTACTATTGTAACGATATAAATGGTCATCTCCGCGTACTTGTACAAATGTATTTTGAGCTTGTTTATCAGGTGGGCAGGCCATTAATGTTGATGCAGGTTCTTTTGCCGAAGTAAGAATATAGTAAGGAAACCCGCAGCCGGCAACTGTTTTCTCACTCAGTTGTCCTCCAAACCAATGATGATTACAGTCTGCTTTGATCATTTTGCCAATAATTATTTCCAGTTTCTTGTCATTTTCGTCAGTAAAGGCTTTTAAGTTGATTACCATTCTTTTATAACCCTGCTCTGCAGTGGGATAGGGTTTAATCTTGTTAGTATCAGATAAAGCTGCCGTAGTGAATA
>CAJAHC010000222.1 GCA_903939355.1 uncultured Methylococcaceae bacterium
GAATCCAATTTTTGTGTACTTGCTACTTAATCGAGCTGCATTTTCTTGACTGACAGTAAAACATAATTCATAGTCATCACCAGCGGTAAGTGGCATAATCCAATCGCCAGTATCACTAATATAGTCAAGTACCCCATTAGACAAAGGCAATGCATCCCAATCAAGACATGCACCAACATTACTTTGCTCTAAAATATGACCTAAATCAGAAGCCAAGCCATCAGAAATATCTATACAAGCATTTGCAATATCAAGTAATTCCAATCCTGCCACTATCTGTGGCTCAGGCTTGTTAAATCGCTTGAGAGCAAGCTGTGGACATTTACAATCATAGCCCTGTTTAACTTTTAAACCCAGACCTGCATCACCTAAAAAGCCGGTAACATAAATAAAATCCCCTGGTTTAGCTGTAGAACGCAAAAGTGCTTTATTTTTTGGAACCAATCCCATGGCTTGAACAGTTAATGTCAAAGGGCCAGATGTGGTATCACCGCCAATTAAATCAACTGAATACTGTTCTGCCAATGCTAAAAAACCTTTTGAAAAAGCAATAAGCCAGTTTTCATCAATATTAGGTAATGTTAATGCCAGCATTACTGATAACGGTTTAGCACCCATGCTGGCTAAATCACTTAAATTAACTGCCAATAACTTATGCCCTAATTGTTCTGGATCAGCGTCTGCAAAAAAGTGAATATTCTCCACCATGGTATCGGTAGTTACCGCTAACTCATAACCCTCTGGAATAGACAATAAGGCACAATCGTCACCAATGCCTAATTGTGTACTTGTATTATTTACTTTATTCTGCGTAAAAAAACGTTTAATAAGTGAAAATTCAGTTAAGGCCATAAATGTTAAAGCTGGATCATAAGCTTTTTAATTTTCACTCTGAACATTAGTTCTTGGCGCTTTTACTTTACTATTAATTTCAATCGTTCGTTTTTGCTGAGCGACTTTATCTAATATTCCGTTAATATATTTATGGCTACCATCAGCGCCAAAATACTTGGCTAAATTAATACTTTCATTTAAAACAACACGATAAGGCATATCCAAGCGGTTGGTCATTTCGTAAGCACCTATCCTTAAAATAGCACGCTCAACGGGATCAATCATATCGATTGGCCGGTCCACAAACTCACTTAAGATTTGATCTATAAGGTCTATATTTCTAGGAACACCATGAAAGAGCTCAGAAAAATAACTTTTTTGAGCATCTTTAAGGCGTTCATCTTCTATAAATTGCCGTTCAATTTCAACAAGACTTTGCCCTGTCATCTGCCATTGATATAACGCCTGTACTGCTGCTTTACGGGCATTAGTCCGTGCTTGACTCATTCGGCATCCAACTTATTAAATAAATTGACCATTTCGATAGCAGACATAGCCGCTTCTGCACCCTTATTACCTGCTTTTGTACCCCGCACGTTCAATAGCTTGTTCAATTGAATCAACTGTCAATACGCCAAAACTGACAGGAACATTGTATTGTAACGATACACTAGCTATACCTTTTACACATTCACCAGCCACATATTCAAAATGTGGTGTTCCACCGCGAATCACAGCACCTAAAGCAATGATGGCATCATACTTATGTGTTGCCGCTATTCGTTGAACAACCATTGGCAATTCAAATGCACCCGGTGCTCTTACAATATGAATATTGGCTCTATCTGCGCCATGACGCACCAACGCATCAATTGCACCTGCTTCCAATTGTTCTACAATAAAGCTGTTAAAACGAGATACTACAATACAAAAATTAGCACCCTGTACCAGTAAATTACCTTCAAACGTTTTTATAGCTGACATACTATTCTCTACTAAAATTACAATTTTTCTAAAACAATGCAAAAGTTAGGCATTGACCATTAATTAACTTACCGAAGCGAAAATTAGATCACTTGAATTCAAAAGACAACGCTAATGTAACCCTAAACTAACATGCTCTGATACCTCCAAATCAAACCCAGACAATCCGATATATTTTTTATGGGTCCCCAGAACTTTTAATTTATGTACGCCCAAGTCTGCCAATATTCTTGCTCCTGTACCTGTCATGCGCCAATCATTCGCTTCTAATACATTAACTGCAGGCAGTATTCCATTATCTTCAAGCTGATAGCGATGTATCAATTCTACAAGAGATTTATTATCTTGACTCTGGCGAATAACTACTAAAACACCACGACCTTCCTCAGAAATTTTTTGCATGGCAGTCCGTATTGAAACACTACCTTCGTTTCGCTTTGAAGAAAACACATCATCCAACAAATTACGAGCATGAACGCGGACCAAGATCGGTTCATCTCCAGATACTTTGCCCATAACCAATGCGAGATGTAGGTTGTTGTCATTTGTATCCTGATAGGCATAAAGTCGAAAATTACCAAATTCAGTAGGAAACACACACTCACTAATGCGCTCCAAAGTGTTTTCATGTTGAATTCTATAATGAATCAAGTCAGCAATAGTGCCGATTTTAAGATCATGTTCTTGTGCAAATACTTCTAAATCAGGGCGCCTTGCCATGCTTCCGTCTTCATTAAGAATTTCAACGATAACAGCAGAGGGATCAACTCCCGCTAATTTTGCGAGATCACAGCCGGCTTCGGTATGTCCGGCCCGTCGCAACACACCTCCAGACTTGGCCATGAGAGGGAAAATATGCCCGGGTTGGACTAAATCATCAGCTTTTGCATCAATTGCAACTGCACATTGAATAGTTCTCGCCCTATCCGCTGCAGAAATACCAGTTGTGACGCCTGTTGCGGCTTCTATAGAAACCGTAAAATTAGTCGAATGTGCGGTTTTATTCTCATTTACCATTAATGGCAATCGCAATTGTTGGCACCGCTCGCTGGTTAATGTTAAACAAATTAACCCACGTCCGTATCGAGCCATAAAGTTAATATCTTCAGGACGCGTGAAAGCCGCAGCCATGACTAAATCACCTTCATTTTCACGGTCTTCATCATCCATGATAATGACCATTTTCCCTTGTCTTAAATCTTCAATAATTTCTTCAATTGTGTTCATTAGCCAAAAAATCCGCTCTTGTGCAATAAATCTTCTGTAATTCCACCCTGAACAAAAGCTGCTGAATCGCCCTGCATCAGACGTTCCATATAGCGCCGCCATACTTTCCTCTGGCAAACAGAAATCCGGCAATAGAAAACGTATCAGCGGGCTTCAGCGCCTTCGCCCGGCATTTGATCTTTTGAACAGCATAGATTCGTATCTTTATTCTA
>CAJAHC010000223.1 GCA_903939355.1 uncultured Methylococcaceae bacterium
ACGTTGATTATTACAACGCTTATTCATTCCAACCTCCTTATCGTTAACTTTAACCTCAGGAGGTTTACAACTCAATTGCTCAGTCAACCAAGACATTACATCCCACATAGTTGCCGGATTATCATCACTGGCCAAATAACATTGCTCCAGGGTCACGCCTGCCAAACTTTGCTCCAGCAAAAAAATCAACACATCTATACAATCCTGCTGATGAATACGATTGGTATAATAGGGTGGATCTTTTTGAATCACACTCTGTTGTTTAGCCATTCTTAAGAGATACTCTCGACCTGGGCCATAAATCCCGGAAAAACGAACGACAATATTTTGAGGATTTAAATCCATCAATTGTTGTTCCGCTTGTCTGATATATTGGCTGGTAATATTGTCAGGTTGAGCAATAGATTCTTCATCCACCCACTCGCCTTCTGATTGCCCATAAACACTAGTAGAAGATATAAAAATCCAATTTGGACTGGCACCTTCTTTAACAAATCTGTCAATTAAGTTAGTCAAGCCTATTTCATATATAGCTTGATAACTCTCTTTATTTCGTCCATCAGGTGACACGATAAAATATATAAATTCGAAATCTAAAGGTAATTCTTCTAGCTGATAAGCTAATGATATATCAGCCGTAAAGTAATTAACCTCTCCGACATCCAATTTGGGTGGGTTTCTTTTTAGCCCGGTTACATCATGACCCTTTGCAGCTAAGTTATGGGCCAATTGTGTACCGATAGAGCCACAACCAATAATTAAAATCTTTGCCATACATTAACCTTTAATCAAAAAAACCGCATCAACAAGCCCCTATTACAAAGCATACTCTTGCCACTTAAAGCTGATTAATGAGTTGTAACTCCTGAGGATACGGTGACATGTAATAAGATTCTTGTATATAAGTATCCGGGGATTTACGAAAATGATGCTTAAGCATAGTCAAAGGGACAATCAAAGGGACTTCACCACGACGATAACGCTCAATAATCTCGCAAAGCTCTGCCTTATCATCAGCCGCTAATTCTTTTTTTAGATATCCCTGGATATGTTGCAAGACATTGACATGGCTAGCTCGACTAACAACTTTTTTAAGCGTATTCATTAACTGTAAAATATACTGCTCGGCAACTTGTAACAGATTATCTTTGGTTAATCCCGCTAACAAATGGCCCATTTCACGATAGTCAGCATGACTCATGATAATTAATTTGTGCCGCGCATGAAAATGTGTCAGTTTTTGGGGTGAAATACCTTCAGCCAAGAGCAACTTCCAACGATACAAAACATAAACCCGCTGAATAAAATTCTCACGCAAACCAGAATCGCCCAAACGGCCTTCTTCTTCTACTGGTAACAAGGGATTATTTTTCATCATTTCCTGCGCATAAATACCAAATCCCTCTCTATGAGGTTGATGGCCTGAGTAAACCTTTACGCGCTCCATTCCACAACTTGGGGAGTCCTTTTTTAAAATATAGCCACACAAACTCGCATGAATATCTTTTTGTTCATGGGCATAATCCTTTAATCGATCAGTCACATCCATGGTGGGTTCCTTAACCCCCACACATCGAATTTCATTAGCGACTTTTACTAAATGAATTGGCTGCCTAGGTATTCCTAAACCAATAGCAACCTCAGGACAGAAAGAATGAAATTCAAAATATTTACTGAGTGTTCCAACAATATAAGCGTCACGTTTATGAGCACCATCGAAACGAACTAACTCACCCAGTAAACAGCTACTAATACCAACCGGAATTTTATTTAACATTCTTTAATTAATGAATAAACAAAACCTTGGCTTATTGGACATCTTTATCATTTAATTTAGTAACTAACTTGCCCTTATATTCACCTGTCAAAGACTTTAAGAAATCTTCTATTTTAGTTATTTCATCTTTTGTAAAATCTTTATTTCTTTGTACTTTACCCATCATCTTAATTGCATCAGCTAAATTAGCCGTAGAACCATCGTGAAAATATGGGAAAGTTAGCTCAACATTACGTAAGCTTGGCACTTTAAAGAAATGACGATCTTTTTCGTCTTTGGTCACATTGAAACGACCATTGTCTGCTTCAGTTAATTCACCACCGCGCAGATTAAAATAATTATGTTCTACACCCATCTTTTCATAAGATCCACCACCTAAAGTTGGTCCAAAATGACAAGATGCGCAATTAAGTTTAAATAAATCATATCCAGCTTTTTCATTAGTTGTCAGAATTTCGTCATTGCCACGTAGATACTGATCGAAACGAGAATTTCCTGTTACTAATGATGTTTCAAAATAAGCAATAGCATCAGTGACTGTTGCTTTGGTTAATCCTTTTCCAGCGTATAACTCATCAAAAGATTTTTTGTATTCATCAACTTGGCTAAGCTTTTTAACTACATTATCCCATTCTTCACCCATTTCACCTGGATTTGCGACTGGACCTGCTGCCTGCTCTTGTAAATCTTTTGCTCGACCATCCCAGAATTGAGCTAGGTTATAACTTGCATTATAAACACTGGGTGAATTAATTGGCCCTTGTTGACCACGAATACCGGTGGCAACTTTGGCTTGATCAGTACCTCCTTTCGTTAAGTCATGACAAGAAGCGCAATTCATAGTCTCATCTCCAGAAAGTAATTTTTCAAAAAAGAGTTTATGACCTAACGCTACTTTTCTTTCATCAAGCGCCAATTTCAAAGGAAGTGCTTGTATTGGTTCACCTTTTAAAGGCTTTTTTGCATCAGAACTAAGAGATGATTTAGCTCGTTCTTCAGCAATCCAATCGAGAATATCTTGCTGCTCTTCAGCGGTTAATCTTCCAGTCCAATGCATGGAAAGATATAAATGAGGAGGCATACTGTTGTTTCTAACTGTACCTTCTATTCTTGCCAGCATCAACGGAGTAAAGCTTGTTTCACCGCTGTAAAGTTGCTTAGATAAAATCAGTCTGCCTGAAGCATTCTCGATATCTTTTGCCATGAGCTGCTTAGCAATAGGTAATTTTGCGTATATCGGCATACGCGTCATTCCTGGTGAATGACAATCCACGCATTTATTTTGAAGAACTGGTGAAACCTTAGCAAATTTTTCAGAGCTACCCGGTACAAGAGCTATTGGTTCATTTTCCCCAGACAATCCAATCATATTTGAAACTGGCAAAATTATTATTACAGCCAAAAAAAAGAAGATTACTAACTGTTTTTTTTTCATATTGATATCGATAATGGGGCTAATTTTAAAAAATATGGAATTGTAAATTTAACAACCCCAACTATTCATCAATTTGTAATTTTCATTAATTAAAATTGTATACTGATTCCATCATCCACTAATACTATCTTCCACAAGAGTATACACTTGATTAATTTCGTTAGAATGTTTAGCACTTAGTTCTTCAGAATACTCAAAAGGCCAAGACTCATTAGTCATTACTTTAATAGATTCGTTTACAGCAATAGCCTTATTCATATTTCTGGCGATATTGGATAGACTTACCGCCTGATCCACAGTATTACCTAAAACCGTGTAGTCCATTTTAATAGATGAACCAATGTTTCCCTGAATTGTCTCTCCATAAGCTATACCAAATCCACAAGTCACATTCATATAATCAAAATAAGGTTGACATAGTAAATTGAATTTTTTATAGGTATCCATGGATGCTGCAATAGCTTCATTCAATTGATTTTTCTCAAAATGCCCAACAACACAACCACCTGAGTATTTTACTACTTGGCCACCATATTCAATAAAAGAAATTGAACAGATGTCTAGAAATTGATCAAGTACATCAATAACTTGCTTGAGCGGATAATGGCTGGCCAAAAATGAAAAATCAGTCATACTTCCTGATACCACTATTTTTCCTTTATTTTCAACTGGAATGGTTAATGGATTAATCCCTTCCATTAGATACTTAAGCAATACCGGTTGCGTATAACGACCAATAGTATTGTATGATTCAGCTATATTTTGCAGCATCATCCCAATTGCGAGTAACATAAGATCATTACTTTCAGAAAGTGCTACAGTTTTCATGCCCCAATCAGTAAAGAGCCGTTCCTCACAACCCGTTTCTGCACTTAAAATAGTTATATCAGTATGTCTTGGATCTCTAGCTATTTTTTCAACTAACGCATCTACAGTTTCTTCTTCACCTTCTAAAATTTGAAAAAAATAGTCTTTTACAGATATTAAGGTTCCCGTTACATCTCGCTTTATATTATTTATACTTGATGATTTGCCAATAGCAAGTATTTCTTCTTCGTCCATCACCGCATTGACTTTACTGACATAGGTTAGTCGTTTCAAACCCAAAGGGACTTCAGACTTTATTGTTTCAGATTGATAAGACTTTAAATTACGAATCGCTTTACCCATTAACCAACCACTTTTCAGCAAGGCTTTTAAGTCCGCTTGCGAAATAAGCTTTAACTCACAGTCCGTAAGACATCGAACAGATTCGATACGTCTATTTTGATGGGTTGGCAGGAGCTCTCCAAAAAAATCACCTGGACCTAGCTCTTTAATTTTACGACCATCCTGTATAACCTTTAAATGACCGGAATCAACTGCATATGCAAACTCACCTGCCTCACCCTGCTTAAATACTTCATCACCGGCTTTAAAGTAAGAGCGTTGAAGATGGGGTGTTGCCGCTTGTGATAAGACTGCAATATCACTGCGAAAAATAAGGACTAAAAACCAATCTATAATGATACGGAGATTTCTCTCTAATCCAGGTACTGATAACAAATTAATCCAACGAGATACAAACCAAGCCGACTTACCACTGAATATAAGCCACCCTAAACAACATAAAGAGTATTTACCCATGGTGTAAGGTCGAAATAATTGAACTCGTTTCTTAAACGCCTGTAGTGGATAACCTTGAGAATGAGCCCAAGCATTCAACCCCGCAGTATAACCAAGCGATACTAAATCACCCGTAAACTCAAATTGAGGGGAATTATGGTCTTGATTTGTTTCTGTAATCCATATGTTTTCAAAGCCTTCCAAAGACAATTGATCATTAATTTCATAAGGAAAGTTTAGATTCCCCCTAAATTTGAAGGGGATCGGAGCTAAGCTTAAAGAAGCATTTATAACAAGTCCAATAGGGCTGCTTTTTCCATTAGCAAAAAATATCTCTCTCTCAGTAATGCTTGTAATTTCTGAGTCCAAGTGCTCAACAACACCGGCTTTTTTTAATGCTTTGGAACGTTTAGAGCTGATTTTCTTTTCAAAATCAGACCAAAACAAACCTTGTTGTACAAAAAGATGAACCTGCCAACCCACGTCACGAAGGACAGAATAAGAGGATTCTGCCGATCGGAGTATTTGACTGACTTCAACAGCAATACCCGAGGCGCATTCACCAAAACCAACAATGGCAAAGGACAGGAGACGCACTTGTTCACGAGGATCTTCATCAAATTCCGCCTCTTCAACCAAATCAAGTACGCGCTGTCTAATTCGAAGTGCATCAGCCACTGAATCTATAGGACAAGCATGAGACATCATCCCAGATATTTCAGAAGTATTTGTCTTAAGCGTAGGTGCAATAATTAAACTATCATAATCCAATTCAATAACTTCGTTATTCTTGCGTTTTGCTATGACTTTTTGAGCTTTCTCATCAATAAGATCTAAATGTCCAACAACCACATTTGTCTGCTGAATAATTCGACGAAATGGATTGACCACATTCCCAGGCTGAATAGTTCCCCCGATTACCTCAGGAAGGAATGGCGCAAACAAGAAGTTCGCCTGCTCATTCAACAAAGTAATCTTAACATTGGAGTACTGACCAATAAGTCTTTCAATTTTAACTGCAGCTTGTAAGGCAGCAAGTCCGCCACCAGCGATAACAATATGCGCAGGTTTATCTCTGGCAACAGGTCTGTGTATATGTCCTGCGGAATTAATAAAACAAGTCAAAACAACACCATAAAAAAGAATATGTTCAGTTGGTGTTTCTGGTAGAAGAAAAGCAAAAATAGAAAAAGCCGCAATTAAAAATAACGATAAAGGCCTTAATAACACGCCCGCTATCATTAAAATGCCCGCACTAACTTCAACCAAAGCCATCACCAGTGTGAAAGCCTCGGGATGTAATGACAAAATCGGTAATTGATAATGACTAATAATGCCTATAGACAAATTAGGCTGCATAACTTTAAAAAATACCCCTAAATACAACAAGGTGGTACCCGTTAAAATTCGCATAATTGCCTGAGCTCTCTGACGAGGCTGTTCCGCCAACCAACTCTGAATACCCTGAAACATTGGCAGTGTTGGTAATGGAAAATAATGCCTACCTGGCCCTTGTAATACCAGATAAATACAAGCTCCGATTATAGCTCCCGCGTAAGCGAAGATAGCTGATCCATACAAGTAACCACCCAGTAAACTTA
The DNA here is from genome assembly GCA_903939355.1 of uncultured Methylococcaceae bacterium. Lineage (GTDB taxonomy): Bacteria > Pseudomonadota > Gammaproteobacteria > Methylococcales > Methylomonadaceae > Methylobacter_C. Next base: position 6,419 of record CAJAHC010000223.1, read on the forward strand.
ATAAAATCAATAGCGAAGAAAATATACGCACATAGATGCCAAACAGAATAGTTAGACCTAAAACGACTTCTGCCCATCGCAACCAGACCCATGAAGCTCCTAGTTGATTTAAATCAAGATCGGGGGCCAAAAAAGTTGGCACTGTATAGGGTTCAACACCAAAACGAGGCTCTGCTCCAAATGCCGATGACAATAATATCCAGCCCAGACAGACCCGAAGAATACGCGGAACATGATCCCCATACGAAGATAATCTCGCTTGTAAATCAGCAAACAACTCCCTAGCACCTGTAAACCCCAACCATACCCAACCCAAAATAAAAACTAAAAAAATAGAAACCATTGTTAAATTGAGCGCAGAGACTCGAGAGAACAGGTCTGGATACTTTAACGAATTCCAATAAGCAATTTGTTCAGGAGTCAAAATCCATCGTTCATGCGCCAAAACCATATCGGAAAAAAATACTATTCCAATTAGGCTAATGACTAAAAACACAGCCTTCCAGAAACGCCGAAAAATTAGGTGAATGTTCATGATGATTTACTTTTATAGTTTTAATTATGTCGTAATTGTATATAGAGAATTTGATTAAATAAACATAAAGCCCAAGTATTTTTAAAAAAAAAATTTCTTAGACATTTTCATCATCCATTATTATTTTCGACGCTTTGGCTTGAAAGCCAAATTAAAATCAATTTTGTTAAAAAAATTGACCAAATAGACTCATTTACCCTTGATTAGGGAAATTTTTAGGCAACTCTAACTCTATAACCAATAGGTCGAAGAACATCATCTGATTCTATTTTTAAAGCTTCATGAACATAATATTTACACCTAAAATGTATATTATTGAAATTTTTCCAACACTTCTAGTAAAGATCTTATCAACAGTGGTAACATCTTGAGCTCAACAAATTTTTAAAAGTTTCACGCACCAAAACCTATAAAAATACAAACTATGGATGCTAACAAAAATAATAACAATAAGAGGAGATTACTATGCTTCTAGATCATAAATTTACCGCATTACAACTTGACATTATCAATAAACAAGCAGAACTATACAAGTGCGCTTGTCCTATCCATGTCAGCATGCAAATTATCAACTTGCGTAAACTATTCGACTATCAAAAGACCTGCATGGATATGACAACCGAAAGTGATGCGCAAATGCAAGTTCACAAACTAATCGCCGAAGTGACAAGACAATCTCATCAATTAATGGAACAATGCCTTGATGAAGTTTTAGACCTAGAAGGATGGGATAAAACCACATTGCAAATGCCTGCGGGAATTAGAACACGCATCGGAAAAAATTGACTCTTTTAGAATTCATGGAAAATTAAGTTTGATATATTCATACACCTTAATTTAAGTGCATATAAGTATGACTTTCAAAAAATTTTTTGTATATTATTTTTATGGTTTTTAATAGTTCAAATGAGGCATTTTCAGGATCAGAAAAAACCTTGCCGCTTTGTCGTGACAGCCCAAACTGTGTTTCCAGTGAAGC
>CAJAHC010000224.1 GCA_903939355.1 uncultured Methylococcaceae bacterium
CTATTTGCTGATTAAATGCTATTAAATTAACAACCCAGCCCAAAGCCACAGTGTTCTTTTTAATGACTTCTTTAGTAGTTATGATCTTTTTATCAACCCTTGATATATTTTCACTCTCTTCAGAGAGTTGCTTCGCCCCTTTTTTAGGTACTGATTTAACATTCTTTGCAATAACTGCCTCATTATTTACAGGTATTTTTTTTATAGCTTGAGATGGTTCTGACAGGTGTTGTTCTATCTCTGAATTACTTATATGTGAACTATTTGATTCAGTTACCTTCTTGTCAGGTATTAAAGCTTTTACTATTTGCCGATTGGATTCAGCCACATCATTAACCCTTTGATCTAACAATCCAGTGGACGGTGCATTATCAATTATTGCTTGATCGGAGTTTTTATCTGGTAATTCGCTTGCATCTTCTTGAAGTATCGAAACAAGTTCACTTAACTTAGCAACTTTAGTTTGTAAATTTGCAATTACAAACCCTGTCGCGGCCATTGAAAAGATAATAAATATACTTAAACACAAAGAGGTATAAGTAACTGTTGTGGACTTTTTAAAGCTATTTTCATTACTGCTGAGCTGTTTTCTAAAAAATTCTTGGTCAAGTCTAACAGCAGCCAATGAGGATAGTATTTCCTTTTGATTTTTATTTATTTCCTGGTAATCAGGATTGGTTAAATCATTTTTTATGCTTCCGACACTTTCTTTATTATAAGCAACTTCACTAGCGGTCATTCCAATAACTCTCGAGTCCTCTATATCAAGAGAGCCATGAAGAACTAGCAAGAAATCCTCCATTTTTTCCCATAGTCCTATTAAAACTTTTGTATTGTCATTACCATGATGCTTAATAACCGTACAAAAGGATTCTCCGGCTTTCAGTATATTATTCAACTCATTTTCAGTAGTATTCGATTGCCACTGCTGCCACAATAAAGTGTGCTTTTTCGCTTCATACTGAATCGTTTTAGTTAGCTGCATGAATACCCAATACAAACTTTTTTGTAGTCTATTATTTAGCGGGTTGTCTAGACTTAACACAACTGAATTATTTAAAATAATACTGTTGAAACTATTTAGCACATCAGCAAGACTTGCCAAACCATTATTTAACCAATACCCATAGAGATAATAACAAACCACGCGTATATCAAAAATACCGCCTTCAAGCATAGTTTGACTTGAGCTTGCTGCTTCAGCATAACTGCCAGACTCCACCAAGGAAATTATTCGATCAAAACGTGGATCTGTAGAATCCAACCCAGAGTTTTCTGATAGTTCTACACCACTCAATAATAAATCAATTATATGTTGTGATTCTTTCTTTTTACCATACTCATCAAACGGAATATCAACATTGAAATCACCATCAACAAGCGTATTATCCACAGGATATTCTTCACGCTCTATTTCATCTAAATCAATTATTTTTTTGGTATCTGGTACTGAGGATTCTGTCAGTAAATCGTGTTCAATTGGCTCAATTAAAAAAGGGTTATTACCCAACAATTCATTAGCTCTATCTTTATTATCAGTTACAAAATCTTCAGAAAAATTATTATGTTCAAATTCATCTTTATAATCCAAATCTGAACTGGCTAATAAAATATTAATTACTTCCTCGTTATCCATGGAGTTGGACAAATCAACTAGAGACAAGTCTTGGTCATTATGAACATTATCCAAATCAGCTAGAATAAAACTATCATCCTCTGCAGTTAAATCAGTGGAAAAGCCATTTCGACCACGTTTTTTTTTATTTGTCATATTTAAATATAAAGACGAGTTAGAAGTAAGAGAACAATTTTTAAATTAAAATTAGCAAAGTACATCCTGTTTATTTTAATACCAATAAAACTAAATGTTCATAAAGTTTTATTCATTTTAATGCTACACTAAAAAAAAACTATTTTTTAGTGAAATAATGCAACTAGCTATTACTATCCTTGGTAACAATCAGATTAATTTTATTGGTGAAATATTACCTGTTGTACGCGATTGCAACTGTACTATTTTAGAAATAAGGTCATCTAACTTTGGTCATTCTTCAGCCGGATACCTACTTATTCAAGGAAATTGGAATCAAATTGCCAAGCTTGAAAATACGCTTGATAATCTCCAAAAACGTTTAGAAATACAAATTATTACACTAAGACCGGATCAAAAAGAAAAAGACAAAAATAAAGATTGCATCCCCTACTCCCTGGAAACAATATCACTTGATAAAGATAGCGTAGTAGAATCAATTACTTCTTTCCTACTTGATCGCGATATTAATATTGATGAAATAACTGGGAGTTCATATCAAGCTCCTTATATTCAATCTTCAGTATTTTCAACCAAATTTGTAATTCTAGTACCTCCTCTACTTCCACTACTTGGACTACGAGAAGAGTTTTTAGACTTTTGTGATCAATTAAACATTGATGCCATTCTTGAACCCATAAAACGTTGATACTTATATGATTGAAATAAATGTTGGCGACTTAACACCCGATTTTGAAGCACTCTCCACCGGCAATAAAACATTTAAATTAAGTAGCTATAAAGGCCAATTTGTCGTTATTTATTTCTACCCCAAAGATAATACACCTGGTTGCACACTGGAAGGGCAAGACTTTCGAGACAGTATTGAAAAATTCACTGCATTAAACACTGTAATAGTTGGAATATCCCGTGACAGCCTTCGTACTCACGAAAATTTCAAATGTAAGCAGCAGTTCCCCTTTGACTTACTTTCTGATGAAGATGAAACGCTTTGCCAATTATTTGACGTTATTAAAATGAAAAGTATGTATGGCAAACAGGTTCGCGGTATAGAACGCAGTACTTTTTTGATTGATCCCCAAGGAACACTGATCTGTGAATGGCGTAAAGTAAAAGTCAAAAACCATATTAATGAAATTCTACAGGTCATAACCAAAGCAAAAAGTTGATTTAAATCAAATAGAGCTTAGTATCACAATTACAAAAATTTATAGCATCTAGGTGGTTATTGCTTCAATCAGGCCATATTAAAGACGATGACTTTTTATCAACGACATTAATTGCATTATTTAGTAACCCAAGATTTTTTTCTTCCGTGATTTGCATTCCCATAACATAAAAAATAGGAATCCATAACGGATTCATAATAATACCACCAAACACACTTTTCCATATCCGACTCAAATTCATGAGCGGATTAAAGGAATGAACAAGTGGCACTACCGGATACTCGACAAACACAGTGACAATGGGATCAATAATTGATTTCTGTTGTCTGTCCAAATATTGCATTGAATCGAGCAACTTTTTTTCCATTTTATGATAGTTGATCCTAGCAAAACATGCGGACATTGTAAATATAAGTGCTACCATCGGTAATAAAATAATAGGTGGCGCTACGGGTGCAAAGATTGAAGACAACATGACCAAGCCAAGGCCCAACATAAGCGCATCTTCGGCTTTCTCTACATCACGATCAATGCCCTTAAGTAGGGCAGCAACAGCATTGCTATGTGGATAACTTAAGTAATTAGTTTTTTCAATCATGGCAAAAATACTCCTGTTACAAATTAACATTTTTATATCTTTTAAATAAAAAATGTCAAATCTGATTGTTAGTGCAACTACAGGTCATCGCCTTGATATTTTAAAAATTGCTTTACCGTTACACGTGCTGTGTTTTATCGCTCCGACTCTTTTTTTGCAACCTTATCTCTCAAATAGACGGGCATTGCCTGTTCAACAGGCACCCCCTTTCCCTGCTCAAAACCTAGCACTGCCAAACGGGCAATCGCACTTGCTCTAGGTAAATGTACAATCTCATAGTAACTAACCTGATCTGCCAAGCGAGTCATTAATTCTTGGCTATAAACATCCCATCCTGATCCAACACCAACTCCATTAATGTATGGAAACTCCACTTCACAAGCAAGACCTACGGATTCCTTTCCAAGCAGATTGGCAACATTTTGTCCGTCACGTTGGTAAACACCCCAAAAAATCTCCCCCATTCTGGCATCCATTGCAGTAAAAGCTATGTTCAATTCTGATGGATCATAGTCATTTTCTTGCTTATCAAATTGGTTATTAGCAATATTTTTATCAAAAAAACTTTGCGCAATTGCAGCCAAAGTAGATACAGGGACTACAGGCAAATCAGCACCCATTGCTATCCCCTGAATAACCCCTGTAGCAATGCGAACTCCCGTAAAGGAACCTGGGCCACAACTAAAACCCAAAGCATCAAGCTGCTGTGGCTTTAAGCCGGCCTCTGTCATTAAAGAATTAATCATTGGTAAAATTAATCGAGTATGCTCTTTAGGCGTTAATTCAAAACGTTCGCTGACAATACCATCAATATATAATGCGGCAGAACAGGCATCCGTCGAGGTTTCTACAGCTAATAATTTCATGACAGATGCTCTTGTTTAAAAAACTCCTCTACATCCAAAATATCCCTTGTGCGCTTCATGGGAGGAACACTATCCAAAAATAACTGTCCATAAGATTTTTTTAACAAACGCGGATCACATACCATCAGAACACCTCTGTCCGTTACGTCACGAATTAACCGACCTATTCCCTGTCTTAAAGCAATGACTGCAGTAGGTAATTGATATTCAAAAAATGGATTTTTTCCCTGTTGCGTCATGGCTTCCAGTCTGGCCTTTAGCACTGGATCACCTGGCGATGCAAAAGGTAATTTATCAATGATAACGCAGGATAAGGCTTCTCCTCTAACATCAAC
>CAJAHC010000225.1 GCA_903939355.1 uncultured Methylococcaceae bacterium
CGAACAGTTTGCTCAATTACCCTAGGGCCTGCAAAACCAATCAGTGCATTGGGTTCTGCAATATTAATGTCGCCCAGCATTGCTAAACTGGCAGATACACCACCCATCGTTGGGTCGGTCATAAATGAAATATAAGGTATGCCTGCATCTGATAGTTTGGTTAATGCAGCACTGGTTTTGGCCATTTGAAAAAGGGAGAATAATGATTCTTGCATCCTAGCGCCACCACTTGAGGTAAATACAATGAATGGTATGCCTAGCTCAACACTTTTATTTACACCACGAACAAAACGTTCTCCAACAACTGAGCCCATAGATCCGCCCATAAACTTAAAGTCGAAAGCGGCAGCAACAATATCAAGTCCATTTAACTGGCCTTTCATGACGATCAACGCATCATTTTCTTTAGTTTGTTTTTGTGCCTGACTAATTCTATCCTTGTATTTTTTAGTATCCTTGAATTTTAAAGGATCTATCGGCTTAATATTTTTACCTATTTCTTCACGTTCGCCTATATCCAAAAATATATTTAATCTTTCTCTTGCTGAAATGCGCATATGATGCTCGCATTTTGGACATACGCTTAGGTTCTTTTCCAGTTCAATGTTATATAGGATTGCATTACAACTGGGGCATTTGGTCCATAAACCTTCAGGAACAATATTTTTTTTGTTAGACCCTTCAGTTCTAATAGTTTTAGGTAGTAATATTTCAAACCAACTCATTCTATATGCTCCATAGTACTTAATTATTACCCATTTTAATTATCCATCGCTTGGCGTATGGATACTAATAGTTCGATAATTTCGTTGCTGGCTTGGTCAAGATCATCAAGGTTGTCTTCAATTTTATTAATTAACGCACTGCCGATAACAACACCATCACCAATATTGGCAATTGTTTTTGCGGAGGGCGCATCTTTTACACCAAAACCAATTGCAATAGGTAATTTGGTGTTGGCTCTAATTTGTTGAAGTTTATTTTCAACATCAACGGCATTTAAATGACCAGCACCTGTTACTCCTTTGAGCGACACGTAATAAATATAACCACTACCGGCAGTATCCATTTTTTTTATGCGCTCTTCGGTGCTATTAGGCGCTAAAAGAAAAATAGGATCAATTCCCCTAGCCTTTAATAATGCACTGCACTCAATTCCTTCTTCCGGTGGCAAGTCAACGGTTAAGACACCGTCAATATCAGCACGTTGTGCGGCATTGGCGAAACTCTCATACCCCATTGCTTCAATTGGGTTTAAATAACCCATGAAAACAAGTGGAGTTTCTAGATCGTTTTTTCTGAATTCAGTGGCAATTTCCAATGTGCGTTTTAAACTCATCTTGTGAGCTAAAGCACGTTCGCTGGCGCGTTGAATAACAGGACCATCGGCCATGGGATCAGAAAAAGGTACGCCCAACTCAATAATATCGACGCCAGCCTTTACCATTGCGTGCATGAGCGGTACCGTGAAACTTGGCCGTGGATCACCTGCGGTAATAAATGGGATTAATGCTTTCCGACCTGTTTTTGCAAGCTCTTCAAATTTGGCGGCTAATCGACTCACAGTTCTATCCCCTCAAGTTTCGCCATTGTCTGCATATCTTTATCGCCACGACCAGACAGATTTATAATGATAGATTCATCTATATTCATGGTAGGTGCAAGTTTCATGGTGTAAGCCATCGCATGGCTAGATTCCAGTGCAGGAATAATGCCTTCCATACGAGTTAATGCATAAAAACCTTTTAGAGCTTCGTCATCGGTTATGTTAACGTAATTTGCTCGTCCAGTATCTTTTAACCAAGCATGTTCGGGGCCAACACCCGGATAATCGAGGCCTGCTGAAATAGAGTGGGTTTCGATAATTTCACCATCATCATCGCACATAAGATAAGTGCGATTACCATGTAACACACCTGGGCGACCCGCACATAACGGTGCAGAATGTCGACCTGTTGCAACACCATCACCAGCAGCTTCTACGCCGTACATTTTTACTGATTTATCTTCAATGAAAGGATAGAACAATCCAATAGCATTTGAACCACCGCCAACACAAGCAACTAATGCATCGGGTAGGCGACCGGTTGCTTCGATACACTGTTCTTTGGCTTCACGGCCAATAATCGCTTGAAAATCTCTAACCATTGCTGGGTAAGGGTGAGGGCCTGCAACTGTACCAATAATATAAAAAGTATTATCAACATTGGTTACCCAATCTCTGAGTGCTTCATTGAGGGCATCTTTCAGTGTTTTTGAGCCTGACTCAACTGCCACCACTGTTGCACCGAGCAACTTCATACGATAGACGTTAAGCGATTGTCTGGCAACATCAACCGCTCCCATATAAACCACACACTCCAGACCTAGTCTTGCAGCAATGGTTGCGGTTGCAACGCCATGCTGACCGGCACCAGTTTCAGCAATAATACGGGTCTTACCCATGCGTTTTGCCAGTAAAGCCTGACCTACAGTATTATTGATCTTATGAGATCCGGTATGATTAAGGTCTTCTCTTTTTAAATATATTTGCGCCCCGCCCAGTTCTCTACTCCAGCGTTCTGCATGATATAAAGGCGAAGGCCGGCCTACATAATATTTTAAATCAGCATCCAGTTCCTTTATAAACTCAGGATCAGTTAGATAATGTTGATAGGCAGCATTTAATTCCTGGATGGGTGGCATTAATGTTTCAGCGACAAAGATTCCACCGTAAGGGCCAAAGTGTCCCCGTTCATCGGGCATATTATATTTTTCTGTCATGTTGTTACTCTGTCACCTTCATTAACTTGTTTTATAAATGCTGCCATTTTAAGCGAGTCTTTAATACCTTTTCTGGCTTCCACACCACTACTTACATCCAGAGCGTAAGGTCTTACTGATTGTACGGCCAATTTTGCATTTGTTTCATCCAAACCACCGGCCAGTATAATTGGCAAATCCAGTTGCTGGGGAATTAAATTCCAATTAAATTGACTGCCTGTTCCGCCTTTGGCATCAGGATGAAACGCATCCAGCAATAACCCGGCAGCATCATGATAGTAGAGAACCAAAGCTGGAATATCAATGCCTTCACGCATACTTATTGCTTTAATGTAACGCTTGCCATAAATTCTGCAAGCTTCAGCGGTTTCGTCGCCATGAAACTGAATGCAATCAATAGGTACTTTTGCTAATACGTCACGAATTTTTGCTTCCTGCTCGTCAACAAATAACGCCACAACTGAAGTAAAAGCGGGCAGGGCATTAACTATTCTTATAGCTTGTTCAATCTCAACATGTCTTGGGCTGGGTGGATAAAAAACCAAGCCAATTGCATCTACACCAGTGTGAGCAGCATAAACAGCATCTTCAATGCGAGTAAAACCACAAATTTTAACGCGAGTTCGCATAAAGTGATATGAGAATTTATAGAATAAAATTTAGCCGCTTAGAATAACACAAATTAATGTTGAAATTTCTATGATTATTACCCAACAGTTAAAATTGGTGCCGCGCTTAATAGCTTTTTGGTATAGGTATGCTCAGGCCTTGATAGTACTTGCTCTACAGAACCGTGCTCCACAATTTTTCCTTGATACATGACGGCAACTTCATCGGCTATCTCAGCAACCACAGCAAGATCATGGGTGATAAATAAATAGCTTAAGCCTTTTTCCTGTTGTAAGGTCTTAAGTAATAGGATAATTTGTGCTTGCACGGACACGTCCAGCGCACTGGTGGGTTCATCACAGACGATCAGTTTGGGATTAACTGCCAAGGCACGAGCTATGCATATGCGTTGTCGCTGACCGCCGGAAAATTCATGCGGATAACGTAGTGTCGAATCTGTTGGTAAATCAACTTGTTGTAAAAGTTGTTGAATTAATGTTTTGCGTTCGATAAAACTGATTTCAGGATGCAATGACAAGATGCCTTCAGCGATGATATCACCGACAAGCATTCTTGGATTCATTGATGAAAAGGGGTCTTGAAAAACAATCTGAATATTGGCGCGTTGTTGTCTTAAAGCTTCACCCGTTAAGTTGTTAAGGTCTATGCCGTCTATGTTGACTTGCCCGTTACCACCAGGAATCAAGTTTAACAGGCTTTTCCCTAATGTGGTTTTACCACAGCCGGATTCGCCTACTAGCGCCAAAGTTTTGCCTTTTTGTATGTTAAAACTAACACCATCTACTGCACGGACATAATTAACAATGCGTTTAAAAAGCCCTTTTCGGATCGGGTAATAACAATAGAAGTCCTTAACTTGTAATAAAGGCGGTTGTTCCTGTGATTTATGTGATAAGCAGCTTTGTATGGAGGGTAAGGCTTTGAGTAACTTTTGAGTATAAGGGTGCTGGGGATTATTGAAAATGGTTTTGGTTAACCCGGTTTCGACAATTTTACCGTTTTGCATTACGGCAACACGCTCCGCAATGGTCGATACCAGCGCCAAGTCGTGACTAATCAACCACAAGGACATGCCGGTTTGTTGCTGAATATTTTTGAGTAACGTTAATATTTGCGCCTGAATGGTGACATCTAATGATGTCGTCGGTTCATCGGCAATTAACAAGTCCGGTTGTCCTGCCAAGGCGATGGCAATCATAACACGCTGTCTTTGCCCGCCAGAAAGTTGGTGCGGGTAGTCTTTAATCCGTTGCTCCGGCGCTGGTATTTCAACCTGATGTAAAAGTTCCAGCACCCGTGTTTTGATATCTTTTCTGGATATAGAAAAATGGATTTTTAAGACTTCTTCTATTTGACTGCCAATGGTCATTACTGGATTGAGTGAGGACATGGGGTCTTGAAAAATCAAACTGATACGTTTTCCGCGAATTTTACACAGCTCAAATTCTGCCCGTTTGATCAGGTTATCGCCTTGCAAATTGATGGCATGGGCTTTGATTTGGGCATTGTTGGGTAACAATCTTAGTACTGATAAAGCTGTAATGGATTTGCCTGAGCCTGACTCACCCACCAAGGCAAAGGTTTCTCCTGCGTTAATGGTAAAGCTGATGTTATCAACTACCGTCTGCTGGTGGTTGAAGGTGACGCAGAGATTTTCAACAGAGAGCAGGGGGGTATTCATAGTATGAATTTACACAAAAATGGATATAAATGTAGAGGCAATCCCTTGCGGGTGTTGAAATTCTAAAACAAGCCTGTTATTTTACCGTCATTATCAATATCAATTCTTTCAGCAGCGGGTACTTTAGGTAGGCCGGGCATGGTCATTATGTCACCCGCAATTGCAACAATAAAGCCTGCGCCATTAGC
>CAJAHC010000226.1 GCA_903939355.1 uncultured Methylococcaceae bacterium
GAGAATAAAAGCAGTGATAATCCTAATCATTTTTAGCATATGTCTTTCCTTTTTAGTGAAAAATTTTTATTTCGTAACAAAGTGCGACTTTTTGTAATCCCTGTTTCCAACAGAATCTACCTGGAAGGTTTTTATTTTCCTATATTTAAAATCATGAGATCAAAGCATCCCGAACGAAAATTAAATATTTTTAGTTGACGCATCAAAGTGACCGGTCATATAATCACAAACATATTGAGACGACTGGTCACATATTTTGGAAAAAATAAATCAAAAACAAATAAACCGGGAAAACTTACTTAATAAAGGTGTTGGTTTATTGATGAAGCAGGGTTATCACGGCACAGGACTGAAAGAAATTCTCGATGCAGTTAAGATTCCCAAAGGCTCTTTTTATAATTATTTTGGGAGCAAAGAAAATTTTGCCGCCGAGACTATCGAACACTTCATCTTGCCCTATATTACCCAATTACAAAATTACTTAGCACAATCAGAAGGCAATGCTTTAGGTGGATTGGAGCGTTATATAAAAGAAAGTATTGTCGAATTGGAGCGGACAGACTTTAAAGGTAGCTGTTTGTTAGGTAATTTGATTGGTGAACTGAGTGATACCAGTGATACCTGTCGAATAGCACTGAAAACCTCACTCAACCGTTATCGTGATGTCTGGGAACTAGGTTTTAGCTGTGCACAAAATGAAGGCGCAATTAGAACTGACAAATCAGCTCGCGAACTAGCAGATATATGGGTCAATGCCTGGCAAGGCGCTTTATTACGAATGAAGGTTGAACAATCCGTGGCTCCCTTAACTCAGTGTTACCAAGAATTATTACTTAATTTCTTTAAGAAATAATCATTGTGTACACCACATCAAGAAGAGCTTACTTTTACTATCCTATGAGAAAAAGACTATGCCAAAATATATTATTGAACGCAACATCCCTAACGCAAGCCATTTATCCGCCCGTGAACTACAAAGTATTTCGCAAAAATCTTGCGCTATCTTGACTGAGATGGGTCCACAAATTCAATGGCTAGAAAGCTATGTCACTGACGACAAAATCTATTGTATTTATATCGCTCCTAACGAAGCTACTGTCAAAGAACACGCTGAAAAAGGTGGCTTTCCAGCAAATAGTATTTCCCAGATAAGAACCTCCATTGATCCGACTACGGCTGAAGCATGAGTCACAAGAAGATTCGTTTGTATTCTATGACAAATTAATTAGTTAAATAATTACACTAAGTACAAGAGTAATGACAATGCACAATAAAACCCTAACATACCTACTATCCAGCTTATTGCTACTTACCCCTCTTATTAGCCAAGCCGAAATACTGGCGATGGTCAATTACGACAGCATAGCGGGTCAAACGCCTCGTCGAGAAGGTATTGCCATTCTTAATATTGACCCTGACTCTCCACAATTTGGGAAAATAATTAATGACCTACCTTTACCAGCAGATGCGCTATCCCATCATATTTTTTATAATAAGGATTTAAGTAAAGCTTATATTACCGCCTTAGGCAAGGGTCCATTGCGTGTCATCAATATGAAACGCAAGCCCTATGTCATTGAGTCATTGGATGTTCCACAATGCCAAGTCAGTGAAGATATGGTATTTACGGCAGATAAGAAAACTTGGTATTTGACCTGTATGGGTTCGAGTAATGTGATTGTTGGCGATGCGAAGACAGATAAAGTCAAACAAGTCATTGCGATGGATAGTAAAGACATCTATATTCGCTATCCACATGGCATTGCTCTGCAAGAAGAAATCAATCGAATAATCGTCACCAGTACGGTGCGACCATCTGATTTAGGGGATCCTGGTGAAACAGTTACCGTCATAGAAGCAACGACTGGCAAGGTGTTATCCACTCATAAATTATCTAACAAGCCAAGTCCTTCAGGATCCGCTCCGGTAGAGGTAGTATTTGTACCTCATGCCAATCCGCCAATGGCTTATGTAGCCACTATGTTTGAAGGTAAGTTGTGGACTGCATTATGGCAGGAGAATCATAACAATTTTAACTTTGAGCCTGTTTATGATTTTGCAGACGTTAAGCAAGGCGTAACATTAGAAATCTATTTTAATAAAGCTCACAATCAACTGTATGTCACCACTGCAAATCCAGGAGCATTAAATATTTTTGACATCAGTGGTAAATCAAGTCTAAAACCGGTTTTAATAAAATCAATACCAACAGCTGGCGGCGCACATCATGTAGTTTTTTCACCGGATGAAAAATATGCTTTCGTACAAAACAATTTTTTAAATTTACCCAATATGGATGATGGCTCAATAACGGTGATTGATTTACAAAAAATGGAAAAGATATCCACTATTGATACACTGAAAAATAAGGGGTTAAAACCCCATGACATTTACATGATGCCGCAATGGCACACAGATGATGCACATTAAGCTTATCAAGCTTTAGTAAAGCACCTTACGGTGCAAAGTGGATATAAGGAAGTATTGCAAATACTTTCTTGTATTCCTCTTCGCTCTACAACCAGACCTAGATAATCTCTAGAATTTTCAACACCATGGCCAGGTCAACTCCACGGCGCTGTCTATGTCTCAGGCGACCGGATCATCACTCAGGCCTGACCCGACGCAAAAAATCACACGGTGTGCCGGTTTGGAGGCGAGAGCGGCAGTTTTGGCCACCGCCCTCCCCGAAAAAACGATCCAAACTAGCCCGTGGTCGCCATCGCACCCTTGATCATTATGGAGGCTGTGTTGGCCGCCTCTTGTAATGACTTGGTTGAGAGATGACTATATCGTTGGGTCACGGCCGGACTGCTATGCCCCAGTATCTGTTGGACCATGAACAGGGTCTGACCGCTGTTCACCAGAAACGACGCGAACTGGTGTCTCAAGTCGTGTATGCGCAGATGTGGCAAACCCGCTTTCGTTCTCAATCTACCCCACACTTTCGATATCGTTGTGTAAGCCAATTCAGTCTGAAAGTTGATGAACACATGCTCATAACGATCTCTTGTGGTCAATTGATTAAGTACATCCAAAGCGCTGTCATTTA
>CAJAHC010000227.1 GCA_903939355.1 uncultured Methylococcaceae bacterium
TATTTTTTAGATAAAAAAATTCATATCTGTCAATTCTAACGGATTCCCCATTTTTTTTTAAATTTTCACCTAATTTTTATCTATAAAGATGGTTTAATCTTTAACTTGTAAATTTAAACATCAATCTGACATGACACAAATTACTTTAAGTGAAATAACGCTGTACCCGGTAAAATCATTGGCAGGTATTAGTGTATCCAGTTGGCCTGTGACTAAAACCGGGCTTTTATATGACAGAAAATGGATGCTTATTGACGCTGATCGACACTTTTTAAGTCAGCGAAAACTACCAAAAATGGCTTTAATAAAAACAGCTTTAACAGACAAGCACTTAATTTTATCTGCTGCCGGAATGGAAAATCTGTTATTACCATTAACGCCAACTGAAGGACCGATTATTAACAGCATTATATGGCATGACCAATGCGATACGCTTAGCGTATCTCCAGAAGCCGATCGATGGCTGAGTCATTTTCTAAATCTGGATTGCCGGTTAGTTTATCAAGCTGATAATATGATTCGGCAAGTTGATCCCAACTATAGCCTACCCACTGATCAGGTATCATTTTCAGACGGCTTTCCATTTTTAATCATTTCAGAAAGCTCGTTAGCTTCTTTAAATCATGCAATGCAATTAGATTTACCGATGACTCGTTTCAGACCTAATCTGACTATTACTAACTGCCATAGCTACGCTGAGGATAGCTGGCGAGATATTAGTATTGGAAATATCGATTTTAGATTACCTAAACCTTGCTCACGCTGCTCTGTCCCAACCATTGACCCTACAACTGCTGAAATGAGTAAAGAACCACTAACAACTCTAAGCCGCATCAGAAAATGGGAAGGTAAGGTCTACTTTGGACAAAATGCTCTACACAATAATTGTGGTATTTTAACTGTAAGTGATATTGTGCAGGTTAAAGTTACAGGGACTCATAAACCCCCAATTTAACAAAGCTTAACTATTTAATTTTATCCAACCACTTCAGAACCAAACTGTTACCGGCTTTTTAAGCAGATCTCTATAACCTTAAACAGTTTTGATTGTGGTAATGAAAAATCTGCTAGACTTTAACATCCTTAAAGCAGGGCTTCATAAACACCTAAATTATAATGATTGCTACATGTTAGAACCAAAACGTTTATTTGATTTATTTTTTGCACTATTTGCAATGTTAGTTTTATTACTGCCCTTTATACTGATAGCCCTAGTCGTTTATTTTACTTCTCCCGGCCCTATTCTTTTTTGGTCTGACCGTATTGGGCAGTATAACTCCATTTTTAAAATGCCTAAATTTCGAACAATGCTTATTGGCACACCCGCTGTAGCCACTCATCTTTTATCCAATCCTAAACAGTATTTAACTTCAGTTGGTTCTTTTTTGCGCAAGTCCAGTTTGGATGAATTACCACAACTCTTAAGTATTCTTAAAGGTGATATGAGCTTTGTTGGTCCAAGACCCGCCTTATTTAACCAGCATGATTTGATCGCACTACGAACCGAAAAGGGAGTTGATAAACTCCTTCCTGGATTGACAGGTTGGGCACAGATCAATGGTCGGGATGAACTGCCTATTCCTGAAAAAGTTAAACTGGATGTCCATTATTTAAATAATCAGTCGTTCTGGTTGGATTTGAAAATTATTTTTTTGACCTTTAAAAAAGTATTGAAAAAAGATGGCATTATCCACTAATTTCGAATGCTATCATTTAACCCATTTAATGAATTACAAATACAATTAATGGCTGCTATTAACTACACCAAGTCATTGAACCCAA
>CAJAHC010000228.1 GCA_903939355.1 uncultured Methylococcaceae bacterium
CATTAATAATGCCGGAATTGGTTAGGGTGTTACTGTCGCCTTGTGAATAGATGCCATAAGCCTGATTAGAGTTGAAGCTGCCTGAAATCGTACCAGTCTGCGTTGCTGTAGCATTAATAGTGCCTATTAAAGTATTATTTATAGTTGCATTGTTTGCTACAGAACTAATTCCAAATGCTTTTTCATTAGTACCTGTACCTGTAACGCTTACCGTATCAGAGTTAGTAATAGTCGCATTGTCTGTAGTATTGGGTGGATTAATCCCATAAACAGTCGAAGGAGTACCCATCCCATAGGTAACAGAAGCGAAAAATACACTTGTTATTAATGCTACGAGGACAAAGACTCTTGTTATCAAATTAAACATTTTTATAATCTCATCTAGATAGCACTATTTAACCGTGTCACTCTTTGTAATCGCTTATTGCTAAGTGTCTTCTAAGGTAACTATTTTTACAGTCTACTCCTTTCTAAACATGAAACTAAACACTATTTTTTCTTTCACTAGGTGTTTTATTGGCTTGTTCTTTTCTATCTTATAAAAAGTGGCCCACATTGGCTTTTATACCCAGTGCGCAGACAGAAATGGCGTGTACTGATAAGTAACCAATCAAAGTCGTTTTAGCATTTGTTTATAATCTCTTAGTGCTGACGCTATGACTTTCATCAATGACAGTGAGCCACCCTTGTAAGCGTTTCTTGATGATATAGCTTTACCCATTGGTGTTCTTGCGCCTGTTGATTTATTCCATGGTTGCCAGCACTGAATTAACTGGGATTGTTTCTCCCGTTCTTCTGGTGTCCACTGTCGCAGTGGGCATCTCCGTTAATAGTTCGTTTGAATAATTTTTATTTTCTTGTTTGCGTGGAGCAGTTACCCCGTTATTAATCTGCTGATTCCCATTAGTAATATTTGCTTGCTTGGCATAGACAACGGATGTATTTTTAATATCTGACAATGCTTGAAGCGTTGACCGGCATTGGGATTGTGCCTTAAATGCCAGCTTCATAAACGCTTCATAGTGTGGCATATGTGTTTGATCAAGACCTTTCATCACCAAACTGTTAAACAATGCGTCTAAGGTATGGGCTTGACTCAATAGCATCGCCTCAGGTCTTATCATGTTCCCACCGATAACATCCGCTGTTTGTTGGCTCAATATCTTCGTTAAAGTATTAACATCTTTTATAGGGTGTAGCTTCTGGATAGTTAGGAATGCTTGATCTTCAGGCCTTGTTAACTTCTTAGCAACAGCTTCATCTTGGTCTTCATCTTTGCCTGTTTCAGGCAATAACGCAGGTTTTGTTTTTAACTGGTGCTTTCTTTTTGACGGTCATTTCTTAGCCTATTTGTTTTAGCAAAAAATCATTACCATCGCTGTTCCCCATCGTATAAACCTCAACTTTATTGATAAATTATTTGTTCAATTGCTTCACAATCATCTGCAGTAAGTTCAAAATCAAATATGGAAAGATCTTCTCGCATATGATTTTTTGAAGTAGTGCCTGTTAGGGGAATAATATCAATTTGGGTCAGGTAGCGAAAAAATAGTTGTGCAACACTTTTTTGATATTTTATAGCAAGCTTAGAAAATATATCATGAGCCAACACATCTGGATTGCCTGTTAATGTCCAAAAACTTTGATAAATAATCTGCTGTTGTTTACAAAAAGCACGGATCGACTTGTCATAGCCTGTTCTTGCATAAAAACGATTTTGAATAATAGCTGGCTTAATAGTGGCATTACTGTATAAAAGTTGCAGTTGTTTTGAGTCATAACAATTACTAATCCCCAATTGTTTAACGCCACCGTTATCATAAATCAACTCCATTGCTTGCCATACTTCGTGCAATTGCTGTTTATTCGCCAGAGGAGAGTGCAGCACTAAACAATCTAAATAAGTAGTTTGTAAATTTCTCAATGATGTTTGAAAAGATTGTGCGACTTGAGCACTAAGATTGGCTTTTGGATCATAAGGTAATTGCATTGGATCTTGACCATCCAATGGTGTAAATTTACTTTGTAAATACAGATCGGCACGATCAAGTCCGCGATTCACACAAATACTTACAGCTTGGCCAACTCCCGCTTCATTATAATGTTTGGGTTGACAGGCTGTGTCAATAGCGCGAAACCCCTGTTCAATAGCATGTTCTACAAGAACTGCAGTTTGCTCTTTTTTCCAAGCGGTGCCATAAATAATACGAGGTATGTCAACGCCATAGGCTGAAGTTATTGATTGTTTATGGTACATAATTTTTCCGGACAATGCAGGGGCAAAATAACTGGGTTTCGATGGTTTCGCGTGGGAACGTCTAGGCACAAAAAACCCCGCTAAGCCAAACAACTTGCGGGGTCTTGGGTAAGTCTGGGACTGTATGAAACAGCCCTATATTTTATAGACTGTAGTACATATCATATTCAACTGGATGAGTACTCATACGGATACGCGTTACTTCTTCCATTTTCAGTTTGATATAACCATCAATTACGTCATCAGTGAACACACCACCACGCTTCAGGAATTCTCGATCTTTATCCAATGCCTCCAAAGCTTGGTCAAATGAATGACATACTTGTGGAATGTTGTTGGCTTCTTCTGCTGGCAGGTCATACAAATCTTTATCCATCGCATCGCCAGGATGAATTTTATTTTGAACACCATCCAAACCGGCCATTAACATTGCAGAGAATGCCAAATAGGGGTTTGCAGTTGAATCAGGGAAACGTACTTCAATACGACGGCCTTTTGGATTGTTAACAAAAGGAATACGAATAGATGCTGAACGGTTACGGGCTGAATAAGCCAACATAACAGGCGCTTCAAAGCCAGGAACCAAACGTTTGTAGCTATTGGTTGAGGCATTGGTAAACGCATTAAGTGCTTTGGCATGCTTAATAATACCACCGATATAATACAACGCAGTTTCTGACAAGCCGCCGTATAAATCACCTGTAAACAGGTTTACGCCATTTTTAGCAAGTGATTGATGAACGTGCATACCGCTACCGTTATCACCCACTAGAGGCTTAGGCATAAAAGTCGCTGTTTTGCCATAAGCATGGGCAATATTGGCAACCACGTATTTAAGCTCTAATACTTCGTCTGCTTTTTTAACTAGCGTGTTAAATCTGACACCAATTTCACATTGACCAGCCGTTGCAACTTCATGATGATGAACTTCGGTTACCATACCCATTTCTTCCAGAGTCAAGCACATTGCAGAACGCATGTCCTGAAATGAGTCAACCGGTGGCACAGGAAAATAACCACCTTTTACACCTGGACGATGTCCGGTGTTACCATCAGGATAAACTTTTTCTGAGTTCCAACCGGCTTCTTCAGAATCAACTTTATAAAATGATCCGCTCATATCAGTACCCCAACGAACATCATCAAAGATGAAGAATTCATTTTCTGGACCAAAGAAGACGGTGTCGGCTATGCCGGTGGATTGCAAATAGCTTTCTGCACGTTTAGCTAGTGAACGCGGGTCACGTTCATAACCTTGCATGTTTTTTGGCTCAATAATGTCGCAACGCAAAATTAAAGTATTGTCATCAAAAAAAGGATCCATAACAGCCGTTGACGGATCCGGC
>CAJAHC010000229.1 GCA_903939355.1 uncultured Methylococcaceae bacterium
CTCATTGCAGGCTGTGATTAACTCAGATACCTTGTTTAAATCCTTCATGGCACTGGTTTCCAGAACTTCCAGCTCCAGATCAGCCGGATTCACCTTCGGATGAGCAACAAGAAATGATCGCAAAGACTCCACAAAATTATCTTCTTGCAACTGCCTAGCGCTAATATTTATGCTGATGGGTAAATTAAGACCTTTATCATGCCAACATTCTATCTGCGTCATTGCCGCATTGATAACCCAATTCCCTACCCCGATTGCCAGCGTATTGTTTTCAATTAAGGGCAAAAAATCTGCGGGTGCTAGCAATCCTTTTTCCGGATGTTGCCACCTAATTAAAGCTTCTACGCCAATAATTTTACCCAAGCGCAGATTAACTTTAGGCTGATAATAGAGTAAAAATTCGTCTCTTTCCAAAGCACGACCGATCTTGTCTATAGCCTCATTTTGAATTCGGGCATAGTTGCCCAGCTCAACATCAAAGATGTGATAACGATTTTTACCATTTAACTTGGCCTTATACATGGCTTGATCAGCCTGACGCATGAGGATATCGGCATCGACATCTTCTGCTTGAGGGTAAAAGGTTATTCCCATACTGGCAGAAACCTGTAAAGTACCTTCGTTAAAAGGCATGGATTTAGCAGCTGCAGCAAGTAAACGCGTAAATAAAAGCTCGCTACTTTCAAGACCTCCAACATCAACCAGTAAAGCAACGAATTCATCACCGCCGATACGAGCAATAGTATCCACCTCACGCAGTGACTGTTTCATATTATTAGCGGCAGCGATTAGCAACTGATCACCGACTAAATGTCCATAATTGTCATTAATAGCCTTAAAGCCATCAAGATCAATAAAAGCCAACGCAAGTCGCTGTCCATCCCGACGAACCTTTACGATAGCTTGCCGAATACGGTCATCCAGTAGTATCCGGTTTGGCAGATTGGTCAGCGTATCAAAATGCGCACTATGTTCCAATTTTTGTTCGTGTTCCTTAAACAAACTTATATCGGACATAAGCGCCACATACTGGAGCGTATCACCTGACTCATCACGTATGGCATTGATATTTTCAATTACGGCATGGACTTCACCATTTTTACGACGATTCCAAATTTCGCCATACCAATGACCTTTTATCTTTAAATCTAGCCACATAGTCTCGTAAAAAGCTTTTTCCTGACGACCGGAGCTAAGTAAACTGGGATTTTTGCCAACTACTTCATCTCGACTGTAACCGGTTATCTCAGAAAAAGCGCTATTTACTTCAATAATTGCGCCATTATGATCCGTGATCAGAATACCCTCTCGAGCATAGGTAAATACATTGGCCGCTAGTTGGAGTTTTTGCTCGGCCGCCTTGCGATCGGTAATATCGTGCAGAAAAATTACTATCCGTCCATCTTCTATGGGCTGGTACTGAACGCTAACATCAACCGCAAAAATAGTCCCACTCTTATTACGATGTTGCGACTCAAAACGAACATCACCCTGTGTTACTATGTTTTTTATTCGGTGTGCCACCTCATCGCTTGAGCCCAGGAAGCCCAAATCGACAATTTCCATGGCCAGTAACTCCTGTTCACTATAACCAGTTATCCGGCAATAAGTTTCGTTGACTTCTAACAATCGTCCCTGCATATCAATCAACAAAAAACTATCCATTACCGTATATAGAATACTTTTATGTATGACCTGATTCTTCAAAAGCGCTTTATTAAGCTCAAGTTGTTTTTGAGCTAAGATAAGTTGTTGTTGCCGCCATATAAGTACAATTAACAGTGTGATACCACAGACTAAAATAATGCTTACCAGCAGAACGTTTATCCACATTCGATCATGCAAAGGCTTATATATCTCTGCTGTTTCGACACGGGCTGCAAGGAACCAAGGTGAATCCGGTATAGCACTGACAGCCGCAATCGCCGCTTTATTTCGATAATTTACACCCTCAATAATGCCACGCTTTCCCAACACAGTTTTGACAGCGATTTGCTCAGCGTTCCCAGTCAATGGTACATGCAAGGTAAGAGGAGGATTTTTTTGAAATCGAAGTTCGTTCAAGAACACGACTTCGTTTCCGTCACGACGAAAAAGTAAAGTTTCTGCCGTCTCGCTTATTGAAGGCCAGCGCTTGATGCGGGAATACAGATTGGTGGTCGGATCGATACGCAAAACAACCACACCCAGAGGAAGTTTACCTTTTTCTTTGTCAAAAACAGGCACTATAACAGCCAAATAAACTTTCTGGTTGTACTCATCACGATAAAAGTCTTGTAACAAACTTTGGTGCGACTGTAGTGAGTCAAAAGCACTTTTTTTAAGAACAGACGATATATGCCCTGCCATAGGTATTGAATGAATGATGCTTCCTTGCGTGTCAAGCAAAAGAATTTGATCATAGCCATAATAGTTAAAATACGTGGCAAGCCAGTTCTGAACATCCTGTTTTGCGTGAATACTGTCCGGAGTTTTTATGAGTTGCCGTACAGCGGTAACTAATGGAGAACTATCAGCTACAGCGGCATCACCCAAGCGCTCTTTTCGCCACTGAACCAAGTCTTCCGTCTTTAATTCTGTCACTGCCAGTAACCTTAATTCCACGCCATGTCTAAACTGCTCTTCACTGTTACGGTAATTGTAGTTAAAGGTAATGGCCGTCAAGATTGCGAAAACAAAAAAAACAATAAAATAAGGGTACACTCTTACAATATTCATATTTAGCTCAACCAGTAACCAATCTTTGGAACGAGCGGCAAGTAAAAGCAAAGCTACTCCAATCATCAGGAATACAACACTGGAGCTTAGAGAAGGAGGGATCAGAAATTCATCGTTAAGCGACGGCTGGTCGAAAGGATAAAAAAGTAACAGTGACAAACCGATTAAGGTGATCAATCCGCTAAACACCCATATGATAGAACGCGGCCAACGTTGACCTCCATCTGTTTTTGGCAAAACTGTAGCCAAAAGAACCACGAAGGCCAAAGAGAAACAAAAGCCCGAAACCGCTGTCATATGCCCTAAGGGAACATTACCAAATGTGCCGGTAATGGTAAATCCAAGGCGTTCAAATGACCTATAAACACCCAATAATCTGAGCACTAAGACCAGTAACGCTAACATCAAGCCTACGCTACTTAACAAAATAGTGAGTTGCTGAATGATGCGACTTCGATAAAGCCGGACACAAAGGATAAGATTAACACCGAACAGTACTGAGAGCAGTCCCGTCATCGGTGACATCGGCTGAGTACTGTCTTTCCAGCTAATAAGAATAGGGATTTCCAAGGCCCAGCTCAGCAAATCCAAGAAACCAATAACCGCTACAAACAAAGCAATAATATGCAATGCAAAGGTCATTATACGTTCGTAACGATTTTTTTCTATGACTGCCATATCAGCTTCTTTATAGAGAGTAGGTGCGCCAACACGCTTAAAATAAATACCCTGATTTATCATCGCGATCGGCTGTTTATCAAAACCGTTTGACCCAGAATAACCTGTGTTAATAAATCGTTTAGGTAAGTAACATAGAATTAATCATGCAGAAGATTTAGCAACTGCTAATCTGCTATCTAGCTCTTGTTATAGATACAGTATTGAGCCCTTAATAACAATCCGTATAAATACCTAACGTTATCTAGCACACAAAATAAGCCGCTTTTTTCTACACTAACGTAAGAGCACTGTTTCCCTTAACTATTAAGCAAAACCTAACATTACATAGATCCCTTCTTTGCTATGGATCATGTATGTTCGCCTTGATTGTCGAATAAAAAATAATCAGCTTGAAAGCTTAAACTGTTTATGAGTTGTTCAAGTCTAGACTATAAGATTATGTGATGTGTAATGATAAGCATAAAAAAGCCCACATAAAGTGGGCTTCGTCTGTTTATTATTTTTATTACTTGCTTAGACGACTACAAAGCTGTGTTCTGTAGTTTTAATTTTGAGCGATTATTTTTATTATTTTGTCAGCATAACACTGCCCGCGTTACTCCTTATTATCATCGTCGAAATACAAAAGCACCCATAAGCAAAAGTAAATTCGAGAACGAGGTTTGATAATATAGTAAAGAATAAAAGCTGTCTACAAAAAATGCGACATTTTGTCGCACCCCCATACTAACCTATTGAAACGACTCATGATGTAAAAATGGCACATTAAAATAATGACAGAATATCTACCAAAACTTCGAGGAATACACTTAATTTCTCTAGCCCGATGTTATCTCAAGTTGTTAGTTCAACCGTAAATAATATTTGAAATATCTAAGAATATAAATAAATGAATAAAACCTATTTTTAGTTTGGTTCATCATAAAAAATATGATATGAAGGTACCGTCACAGCACTAGATTGTGATACCAATTTGTAATTATAAAAGAGGAGGTTACTATGGAGTTAGTTACTACAACGGCTGGTTATGAAATGCTTCTGAGATGGGGGCACTTACTGGCCGGCATTACTTGGATTGGATTACTGTACTATTTTAATCTTGTCCAAGGTGAGTTTTTTAAAGAAGCTGAAGCAGCAACAAAATCGGATGTTATTCAAAAGCTGGTACCAAGAGCGTTATGTTGGTTTCGTTGGGGAGCAGTAGTTACTCTGGTGACTGGACTGGGAATACTTGGCATCAGGGGTGGCGGTGGTTCAATCGATATTTATGTTGGTTCTCTGCTGGGTATTGTTATGTTTACAAATGTTTGGTTAATTATATGGCCAAACCAAAAGATAGTCATTGCCTCTACTACTCAAGTGGCCAATGGCGGTGCCGCATTACCTGAAGCACCTGAAGCATTGGCAACAGCGGGATTGGCATCAAGAACCAATGCCTTGTTTTCAGTACCCATGTTATATTTCATGGGCGCTTCATCTCATTTTCCACACAGCTTTAATATTGTTGCTTTCTTTATCGCTACCTTAGTTATTCTTGCGGTGGAATATAACGGTGCCTATCCGGTACTAAAAAATATTAACCTGTTACAGAAATTACCTGCAGGTGGAAAAATGGCCCCTTATGCCAGTGTTAAAGGGGTTATTCATTGTGGGCTAGGATTAACAATCGTTTTATTCTCAATCGTTCATTTTATTAAGTAAAAAATATTTTTAACACTAACTATTGATAGTTCGACAAGACTGATAAAAAGATGGTAGCCGCTTTATGCGGCTATTATTCTTCCTATTCAAGCAAGAGGCATCAGCCAATAGCGCTAATTACTTCCTGCTTATCAATGGGCTTAGCTAAACCCGTCCATAAACAAGCATTAATGGACGCTTGATCTTGCACGGAACTATCGGACACTCGGTTAAGAGAGTAATCTTTAAACCAGAGGTCAATAATGAAACTAAAAAAGAATCAACAACTTCAGTTATCCGCAACAAATATACAGTCCAATTTAAAGAACAGTTTTTGGAGCGTGCCGATCGTGATGGCATCCCCATAGTAGCCGTTGATTTGGGACTTTCTGAGTCAATGCTATATTCATGGCGATCGAAACTCCGGCAAGCCAACCAACCTCTTGAAGAGAAAAAACTCCAACAAGCTGAGTTAGCTCGTCTTAAGCGAGAAAATATTCGTCTTGAGGAAGAGGTGGCATTCTTAAAAAAAGCGGCCGCGTACTTCGCAAAAATACCCAAGTGAAGTACGCCATGTTTAAGAATAACGAAATGTATTTTACCGTGGGTGTAATGTGCCGACTGTTATCGGTTTCACGCAGTGGCTATTATAGCTGGAGAAGTCGTCCTCTTTCTGACAGAGATCAAGCCAACCAACTGCTATTAATCGACATAAAACGTGTGTTTGATGAAGAGAAAGGTCGACCTGGTTCACCTAGAATTTCCAAGCGACTTCAAGATGAAGGTAAGCCGGCTAGCCGACATCGTGTCGTAAAGCTGATGCGAGATAACGGTTGGCGTGCGAAAGCCGCTAAGAAATATAAAGCAACAACTAACAGTAATCATTCTTTGCCTGTCGCACCTAATTTATTGAAACAAAATTTTAGGGCAGATGTACCTAATCAAAAGTGGGTATCTGATATTACTTATATTTGGACGGAAGAAGGTTGGTTGTATTTGGCTGTCGTACTTGAACTTTATTCTCGTCGAGTCATAGATTGGGCTATCAGCGAACGTATGACGGCTGCTTTAGTTTGTGATGCATTGATAATGGCATTGTGGCGTTGTCACATGCCAAAAGGTGTCATTGTGCATTCAGACAGAGGTAGCCAATATTGCTCTGCGGCCTATCAAAAGCTTTTTACGCAACATCAATTGATTAGTAGCATGAGTAAAAAAGGTGACTGCTACGGCAATGCCGCCATGGAAAGTTGGAATCATAGCTTTAAAGTCGAAGCGATTCATGGTGAACGATTTTTGACACGTTCAGATGCTAAATATCAAGTATTCGATTATATTGAAGTGTATTACAATCGCAAACGTGTCAAACGGCTTCATTCCAAATTGGGCTATGTTAGTCCAGAAACTTTTGAAGCTAAAAAAGTCGCTTAACTATGTGTCCGAGAATTACCGGCAAGATCAAGTGACATGAGTGACTTTTTCAAGACAAGGTCCGCTTATTATCATCTTATGTGGTTGGCCATTTATTTCTCTAGCAGAACTAGCGGTGATTTTTGGGATGCAATGTTTTCTGTTATCGGCAAAGCTATTTTCTAGTAGAAGGCCATAAATACTTAATGTCAATATGAATAAAATAAATTTACGTATAGTCATAGGTTTCTGAGGTTGAAGTTTGCTTTCGCAGAAAAATGATTTTAAAATTGGCTGGTAAATAATAAGCAATATAGAAAACGTCGTTTTTAGATTTGGAAGTTGATACTGAGGCAGATTTATAATTAATGCAAGACTAATATTGTTTAACCTTAGTCTCCAATTAATTGGAATTAAAAATGAATCAAAAAAAGCACATGTATACCCTATTAAAATTTACAAGCCTAGCAATATTATTTTCTAGTTACAGCTGTTCTTCCAAACTATTGGAAATAGATTCATCTGAGGTGAGAAATTTTTCAAATTTCGAATTATGTGGCATTTTGGCAAAAGGCCGTTATAGCGAATCTGCTAAAAGTGCGGCACTAAGTGAAATAGAGAAACGAAAATTCAATTGTGCTGAAGATTTTGAGGAAATTATTACTGATAACCCTAAAGGGATAAAGATGGGTAATTAGATCTTACATACTCACTCACTTTCTTGCCATTCAAAAAACCACTCAGTCAATTCACGCGCATCGCCAAAACCGTTTAGACGGCGATCAATGGCATCTTGATTACCCCATACAACCTCGGACCAGTTACCATACTCGACACGTGTTTGGATAACCTTACAGTAAAGTCCTTTATCACGTTGAACATAGAAGCCGTAAGTGCGGCAAGCCACAGGACGGTGAGCGTAAACCCAACAACTCCCCGTAGACTGATCCAACATTGGGCAAATGATAGGTCGTGATAACTGACTGGACAATTCAGCAACATCCTTAATAATTTCATGAAGTTGCTCAGGAGGAAGTAAAAGAAGCCCTTCCCTCAATAAACCCCATTCAGCAATCGTAAGTCGAGGGATTTCGGCGAGCCGTCGACAACAACCATCACAACCCCTTCGACATGGCCAATCGAGGTTATCTTCACTGATAGCTCTTACACGATCATCGATATCTAAATGAAGATGACTAAGCATATTAATCGTCATAACAGGAGTTTAAATTTTTCTGCAGATTATCTAGCTGTCAGTAATGATATAATGGAGACATCAATTTTCATATTATTTTGTTTCAACCAGTATCTCTGGAGCTCGTGGAGGCGGGCTGAAAGTTTCGCGATGCCATCAAAATGCGGTTGCCCATGGCTTGTGTCT
Organism: uncultured Methylococcaceae bacterium; assembly: GCA_903939355.1. GTDB lineage: Bacteria > Pseudomonadota > Gammaproteobacteria > Methylococcales > Methylomonadaceae > Methylobacter_C. Next base: position 7,871 of record CAJAHC010000229.1, read on the forward strand.
TCAAAGGTGCCCCCCCCCTGAGTCAGAATAGTTGTCGCCTCAAATTTTTAAAAAAAATTAAATTTGAGATTAGAGATAAAACAAATATAAAGTATTCTGAAGGCTTTAAAGAGCAAGCTTTGGCAAAAGTTTACAACCGAGGAAATGCGCAAACGATTCAGGACATCGCGGATGACTTGAATATCAGTTTACAAACACTAAAAACATGGATGAAAAAAGTAAATTTGACAGAACACAGGCGCTACCGTTGAAATCAAAACGCCCACAGGATTGGCTTCCTGAAGAACGATTTACAGCATTACAGAAAAGTTATAGTTTACTTGGTGAGGATTTAAATGCCTAGTGCCGTGAACAAGGCATTTTTGTTCATCAACTGGAGAAATGGAAAGCCGATTTTTACCATCAGGGTCTCGTAATTAAAAAGCGAGAAGAAGCTCGCGTCTTGCATACCTTAAAAGCGGAAATCCATAGTTTGGAGCGTGAGCTATTACGAAAAGATAAGTGTTAGCAGAAGCCGCCGCGCTGTTGGTACTCCAAAAAAAGTTCCGGGCGCTCTTGGGGGGTGAGGTCGAATGACTGCCCACGAAGAGCGCAAACAACTGATTGTATTACTTGATGAATCGATGATAACAGGTGCGCGTCAGGCGCAAGCCTGTGAAGTGCTGGGTTTAAGTGAGCGCACCTTGCAACGCTGGCAGATCGGTGAAACCGTTCATTGCGATCAACGGCCCTTACGTGATTATCAGCCGCTACACAAATCCTCTGCTCGAGCTCGTTCTCTTGTTTTACTTAAATTTTCTCGTTGTTTCTTTTTCATTTTTATTCCATCAGCAGTTACCATCATGATCACTAAATTTAAATTCACCCAGAAAAGTATCGACTCTTTACCGCCACATTCAAAAGACTCCAGATCCACCGATCAGGAATATAGCGACAGTATTGTTTCGGGTCTTAAGTTACTGGTGGGTAAGAACGGCAATAAGAAATTCCTGTTTCGCTACACGTTGAGATCCCGTAAGTGTTCCACCGCGTCGGGCAGTTACGGAGCGCTCACCGTGGATGAAGCTCGAACCCTCGCCAATCATTGTAAAGCGCTGGTCTCTCAAGGTCGTGATCCCAAGCAAGAAAAGGATGAGTTCAAGAACCGTATCAGCTTCGGTGAATTCGTTTCTGAACATTATTTACCTCATGCAACCATATATAAAAGGAGTATCGCCTCAGATGAATCCAAATTGCGACTGTATTTACTGCCCAAGTTCGGTCATGTGCCCATGGCCGATATTTCAACCCAAGCCCTACAGACTTATCATAATCACTTGAAAGTGAAGCTGTCACCGGTCACGGCGAATAGGCATTTGTCTTTACTGCATCGACTATTCTCTCTTTCCGTTCAGTGGGGTTATCTCGAGAAGAATGTCTGTACAGGCATCAGTAAATTCCAAGAAAATAATAAATTTAAACGCTTTCTGAGTAATGAGGAAATACGGAATTTGTTTTCCGCTGCTGACACTGATGAGAACATCTATGCGGCGGCATACATAAAAATACTGCTGCTGACGGGTGTTAGGCGATCTGAAGGACTGGGCATGAAATGGAAGCATCTTCGGTTGGGTGACTCCAAACCCATGTGGTATGTACCTCACACAAAATCGGGTAAATCCAGATATGTCATCTTGAATCCTATGGCGCTACAGATCCTCGAAGCTTTACCGAAAGTTCAGGGTAATCCTTATGTGTTCGTGGGTAAAGTGCTAGGTAATCCCATTCAGAATCCCATGAAAGCATTCAAGCAGCTCATCGCTAGAGCCGGAGTTGAGTCGACTTTTCGCCTTCATGATATCCGTCATACGATGGCCAGTCTGATCGTGAATAATGGCGGCAGTCTTTATGATGTGCAGGCGGCTTTGGGTCATGCAAACAGCAGTATTTCGGAAAGATATTCGCATTTGAGTGAGGAGAGTCGCTTGAAAACCAGTCATAACGTTTCAAATGTAATTGCCGGTGCCATTGAGGATTCAAAGGTTAAATCTGCACGTGGTTTTTCTATTGGGATAGGACTATAAATTCATCTATATGGAGGTCTGATCGTAAAGGCCTCTTTTAAAACATGTCAAGTATTGCCAATTTTAGACAACGATGCTATTTTTAAGACTCTTTTACATTGTTTAGAATTACTCACACTATGAATGTTAATTTATCCCCACAACTCGATGAGATGGTTCGACAGAAAGTGGCATCAGGACTTTACACATCGGCCAGTGAAGTCGTTCGCGAGGCCTTACGCCTGATGGAACAGCAAGACTGTATACGTGCAGCCAAATTGGAGCAATTACGGCATGATATACGTGATGGAATCAATAGCGGCGAATCGACACATTGGGATCCTGAAGAAATTAAGCAGGAAGGACGCAAAATTAGAGCGGCTAGAACTAATGCCTCACAAACAACCTAATGCCGATCATCGTAAAGAGTCCAAAGGCAAAAGCAGATCTCATTGAAATCTGGGATTATATTGCCGATGATAGTGAGATACGAGCCGATGCCTTTATTCAAACGATAGATAAAAAATTTCATATCTTAGTTAAAGAACCTCTGCTAGGTATTGCCCGTGATGAAATAGAAGCCGACTTACGTAGTTTTCCGGTCGGCCGGTATGTCATTTTTTACCGGCGTATTTCTGATGGCATTGAAATTATTCGAGTTCTGCATGGAGCGCGTGATTTGAATTTCATTTTGAATCCAGATAATTGAAAAATTGGGATTATGAAAGAATACCCCTACACAGCCAGCTTAATAAATGACGGATTCGGCGTTGCTTTTAATGATACTGGAATCGGTAAAAGCTTAGTTATTGTTTATGATGAGGGTGGTCAGCTCATTATGTTCAGTAGAGGCGGAATGACCTA
>CAJAHC010000230.1 GCA_903939355.1 uncultured Methylococcaceae bacterium
AATATTACAAATCCGTAATTATTTAATAGGAATGACCAAATTTAATGAGTAATCGTATCATTTTAATTAACTTATTCAGATGATTTTTAGTGGTGTTATTTTATTTGCTGGGTTCTTAATGGTTAAGTGCAAGTGTCTTTTAAGGTTTTAATAGGTTTTAAAGGCTCATCGAACACTACATAGTCTGATTACAAAACCTATCATGATAAGATTAGCGACTTATTAAAAATAAAATCCACTAAAAATGCCTGAATTACCTGAAGTTGAAACAACTTGTCGTGGTATTGCGCCGCATGTCGAGGGACAAATTATTAGGCAGGTTATTATTCGGCAAGCTCAATTGCGTTGGCGGGTGCCTGAATCACTTGATCAAATTTTATCCGGACTTAGTGTTCAGTCAGTTTCCAGAAGGGCAAAGTATTTACTATTTGCAACCAGTACCGGCACTATGTTGGTTCACTTGGGGATGTCAGGCAGCTTACGAATTATTACAACAGGGCAGGAGGCAGGTAAGCATGATCATATTGATTTTATATTTAATGATCATCTCATTATGCGTTACAACGATCCACGTCGGTTTGGTGCAGTGTTATGGACTTCAGGGCGTGTAACTGATCACCCCTTACTTAAAGATTTGGGTCCGGAGCCCTTATTGACAGATTTTAATGGCAAGCTTTTATATGCGCTTTCCAGAAATCGTAAAATGCCTATCAAATCTTTCATTATGGATAGTCACATCGTTGTCGGTGTTGGTAATATCTATGCTAATGAGGCGCTGTTTATGGCGGGTATTTTACCTTCACGTCAAGCAGGGAAGATTTCATTGGCTCGTTATCAAAAACTTGCTGATTGTATTCGGCTGATTTTGCAGCATGCCATCCAACAAGGTGGAACAACCTTACGAGATTTTGTTAATGAGGCCGGAAATCCAGGTTATTTTAAGCAACAACTGAAAGTCTATGGTCGCAAGGGTTTGCCTTGTGTTAGTTGTCAACAAGCTTTAACGGAAATTCGATTGTCTAATCGCTCAACAGTTTTTTGCGCAAAATGTCAGCGTTAGTTGATTGTGCAAAAGAGGTTACAAATTGAGTGCACTTGATTTATAGCTTCAACTCTCTATAATTGTTCTCTACTTTCAGGTTCCAGAAGATAGTTAAATCTAATGGTTAAAAGGGAAGTCGGTAAGGTTTATGCCAAATCCGACGCTGCCCCCGCAACGGTATGTAAGTCAAAGAGTCCTCGTTACGCCACTGTGTATTAAACATGGGAAGGTGATGATTCAGGTTAACACCACTTATAAGCCCGGAGACCGGCCTCAGAGTATAATTCGCAACAGCGGAGGGCTGTTTTGTGTGTGAATCCGCGTCTTCGTGTTTTTCATTTTCTGTTGTCCTCCGTTGTTATTACAAAATCACCATGCGCGGGCGGCGCAGAGGACAATCATGCAAAAAATTTTTGCCAGCACCTTATTGCTTATGGGTTTATATACCCATTTACAAGCACAGAAAAAAACCATTAACAGTTTCTCAGTCTTATCTAGAAAGGCCATTAAGTTAGCACCTTTTAGGTGTTTGCGATGGTGACTAAAATCTCTATACCTTTACCTTGTTTATTTCTTCTTGCGATAAGTGCTGTAGCGCAAGCGGGCGAAGATACGGTGCCGTTAGAAACAATGGTTATAACCGCGAACCGGACAGAAACCAAAGAAAAGGAAGTGGGCTCTTCGTTAACGGTGATCACCGCAGAGGAAATCCAAAAGCGACAAGTACTCACGGTGGCTGAAGCATTAAGGCTAGTCCCCGGCATTGATGTTATTAACTCTGGTGGACTTGGGCATCAAACAAATGTTTATACTCGTGGCGCGGGCTCGGGACAAACTCTTGTGCTTGTTGATATGGTTGAAATGAATGACCCATCTAGCCCCAATGGGGCATTTGATTTTGCTAATTTGATGGTTGATAATATTGAGCGAATTGAGGTGCTAAGAGGTGGAGAGTCCTCGCTTTATGGTTCTGATGCTATCGGTGGCGTCATAAATATCATCACTAAGAAAGGTAAGGGTGGCCCCAAGTTTTCTCTTTCAGGACAAGGTGGAACATATAATACTTTTAAAACTATTGGCACAGCATCGGGTCAGGTTAAAGACGTGAATTATGCTTTGAGTATCAGCGAAACCCAATCTCATGGCTTTTCGGCAGCTGAGACTCTTTGGAATAACCCAGAGCGCGATTTATATCGCAATACAACAGTCGATGGTCGCTTGGGATGGGATGTTAATAAGGATTTGGATGTTGGCGCTTCAGTGCGCTATAACAATGGCGTAACTGGTCTTGATGGTTACGATAGTATAAATCCAGAACATCCATCTGCACCTGTTGATATTCTTGGCTATAATCAAACTACTTCCGAAATTTATACTAGGGGCTTTTCTCACCTTAAGCTTTTCGATTCTTTTTGGGAGCAGACTTTTGCGGTGGCTTATAGTAATACGAATCGTCAAACCAGCGGATCAAGTTATGACTATAACAACTATTTATATATTGGCACTAAGGTTAAGGGTGATTGGCAAAATATACTTCATCTTACAAACAAAAATGATCTTATGATTGGTGTTGAAGATGAGGAAGATCTGTTCGAGAGTCAGTCGGCAGGTATAGGTGAAAACTATGCATATAATACGCAAGGTTATTATGTAACTGATCGCTTCACTTTATTTGATAGGTCTTTTACCACAGCATCAGTTCGTTATACAGATAACTCCATAAGTGGTAGTCTACCGACATGGAGTATAACTGAAGCATTGCTTATTGATGAAATTGGTATGAAACTAAAGGCTAATTATGGCACTGGTTTTAAAGTTCCTACTCTTGCTGAGCTATATATGCCGATAAGCTGGGGTGGTAATCCTAACTTAAAATCTGAAACAAGTAATAACTGGGATATAGGATTTGAGCAAGTCTTTTTTAATAAGGGGTTACAATTTGGCGCGACCTATTTTAATAATGTATTTAATAACCTTATTCAAGGAAATCCTACAACACAGAATTGGACTATGGAAAACATTGGTACAGCTACTGCACAAGGTGCAGAAACCTTTATTCAGGTTCAGCCTTTAGATCTCTTAACATTACGTGCAAATTACACTTATGACTACACACGTAATCTTGACGACAACACACAGCTCGTTTATCGACCACAAAATAAGGTGAATTTTGAGACTAATTATCAGCTTACTTCGAAGATTAATTTAAATTTAGTCGTGATTGCAGTTGGAGAGAAGCCAGGAGTATCTCATATAAATGTGCCCGGATATGCAATTGCTAACCTTGCAGGGAGTTATACGGTAACTAAGAACGTTAAGTTATTTTCTCGAATAGATAATCTCTTTAACAAAAATTATCAAGAGGCCTATGGTTATGGTACTTCAGGCTTAGCTGGCTTTGGAGGTGTTACTCTTAGTTACTAAGTAGATGTTGTTTAATAATAGGATTGATAGAAGTTTTTTCTTTCAATCCATTATAATAACTTAACCAATGCCTAGGATGGCTTAATGATAAATTCACTACACACTAAAACTATGAACATAAAACAATGGCTGAAAGCTGAATATTTACCTATACCTTTGATTGCCCTGATGGTCTTGACTCGCTTCCATCATTTTGGTGACGTTTTGCATCTTCCTGATGCCACCTTGGCAGTTTTTTTCTTTGCTGGGTTTTATCGTAAAAAAGCTTTACTTGGTTTTTTATTGATTTTGGCAGGATTGGTTGATTATGCTGCTTTCCAAAACGGTGTCAGTGATTGGTGTGTTTCGCCTGCTTATGCTTTCTTGATTCCTACTTATGCAACAATGTGGGTTGCCGGGCGTTATTGTGCAACATATAACGACATGAAAGTGATGGAATTGATAAAGTCTGTTGGTTTGTTAGTGCTGGCTGCTTCTGTCGCCTTTGCAATTTCAAATGGCAGTTTTTATTTGTTTTCAGGTCGTTTTGAAGAGTTGTCTTTGGTAGAGTATTTTGTCCGTGTCACCAAGTATTATCCATCTTATGTGGGTGCTAGTATGATTTATGGGGTGGCTGGTTTGGCTACACTTAAGGCACTTAATTTATTATCGCAGCTTCAATCCAGTCATAAAGCAGTCTAAGCCTGTCATATTGTCGGGTAGCAGCTTATGTTGCCCGACACTTTTTATGTTATCAGTTCGATATTATTGTTAACCAAG
>CAJAHC010000231.1 GCA_903939355.1 uncultured Methylococcaceae bacterium
ATATTAGGCTTGCCATAGTTGCTATTGATATAATCAAAATTTTAACTCCTACTAAACATATAAGAGAAACTCTCATTAATGAAAAACACTTCTACTGAGACCACTATTCCTAACGATATATTTTCTAAAGACTATATAATTGGAAATGTTGGAACACCGTTTATTATAGGATTTGCTGTGGGCTATTTTGCAAAAAAAATGTTATTTATAACTGTGCTTTTGTGTGGCGCATTAATTGTTTTATTGTTTATCAGCGAATTTTTTAATATTACCCATATTAATGATGCAAATCTTCAGCACGCAGTTGATTCAGCAACTGACGCTGCAAAACAATCCGGTAATTTTTTGGTAAACCGACTATCAACAATTACAAGTAAAGGTGTCAGTGCGACTGGTGGCTTTATTGTGGGTTTTAAATTAGGGTAATTATGTATTACTTAAATAGCCTAGAACTGAGGCTTATTGGATAACAATCACCACACCATGTGGCTAGGAAGAAATATTTATTGATAAAAACATAATAAGAGCCTAGTTTAATTTTTTTTGATGCTATATAATTGCTGTCTTACCAATGTTATCGATGCCTCGGTGGCGAAATTGGTAGACGCAAGGGACTTAAAATCCCTCGTTCGTAAGGACGTGCCGGTTCGACTCCGGCCCGAGGCACCAACAAATTCAAGAGCTTACGCAATCTGCGATGCTCTTTTTTTGTGCCTGAAATTTACGGGTCAACCTCGGGTAAACTTTGAAAGACAATGCTAGTAAGCTATAAACCCTTACCAAACTATTAAATCCCAAATAAACAGCATCCTCAACACCCACCCTAGGGGGAGAGGCCCTCTGGCATTTAAGTACCTAGCTCAGCCATGAACTATGATCCGCTCAAACAATCTTGATACCAGTACCCACCCTCCTTTATCGCATATAGTGCCCATGCCTTTTTTAAACACAAAGCTGTAAAAATTTTATATTTTTTGAAAAGGTATTTAGGTTGTATGCGGTTGGTTTGCATATGTGGGAGTGCTAAGGCCAGCTAGGGGGCTATAAAGACGCATACAGGGTAAGATCAAGCTGCTCATAACAAACCAGTCATGGCCTCGAAGTTAGCCTGTATGCCTTAGGTTTCCATGCTGTTAACACAGCGAATTAGATTGGCCCCATACCTAATGCAGAGTGTTCTGAAAATACAAGAATTAAGACCCTATCTCAACAATTTTGAACGGATTTGTTTTAAAAGACTGCGGTAACACAGAGTAATCTACGACATCTCCACTTGCTGTTATACGGGCCGCGAAAGGTGAGCCAGAGCCAACATCGGTGTCTAAACCAGAAATAAGTACATCATTTGGGTACCGTGAAGTTTGGAAAACTCCTTTAATTATGTAGTTTGAAGGAAATGAAATCTGCTTACCTTCGCTATTTGTCACATCTACGCGTATGAGTCTGTCATATGTGCTCCAAGAATAAGAGTGGTCATAAGCAACCCAAAAAACAGTGCGGTTATCATTTTTTATAAAAATTCCACCACCACCACTTATGGCAAAGAATGATAACCCAATAGGCTCGGTTGTCATATCGTAGCTATAAGACACGGAATCTGTGGTGCAACTACTGACACTGAATCCAGAGCAGGTATAGACTGAATTTAGAAGGGTTGGCAGGGTAACAGTTGAAAAATCAACACTGGTTGTTAATGGATTGGTGTAAGCAACAATTGAATAGGTAGTAGTATTATTATTGGTAGAGTTGGTGTAATAAAGCCCTGTCAACCCATTCGAATCTATGGATACAGGACCCAATGGGGAGTTGTTTCCATAGCCACCAAGGTAATCGTACGTGATTTCGCTTGTATTTTTGGCATTTAATCGGGCAATTGTTGGGGCTCGAAGACCTGTGCCACCAGCACAAGAAGGCTTTTGCAAGATGAGAGCAGTATTACTCTGACTTGTTATATCAGGCGCAAAGCTAGTCGTACAACTATAATTTGGTGACAATAAAGTCTGGATATTTGTGTATGTTTCTGGAAGAGTCACAAACGTGTTTGTTGAT
>CAJAHC010000232.1 GCA_903939355.1 uncultured Methylococcaceae bacterium
AAGAAGTTTCATTTTAAAGCTCGCAGGGGCTCTGGCAGGACTCTCACTATGGCAAAAACCATCTATTGCAACCACTCACGCAATACAAGAAGCTATTGTGTTAGATTCGCTAACAAGCAAAGAAGGGTTAATTAAGAAAACCTACCGCCCACCCAACTTTGAAACACCAATTAATTATTTCAATACGGTGTTTACTCCTAATAAGCACTTTTTTGTACGTTACCACCATGCTCTAATTCCCGAAATTAAAGCTGATGACTGGCGCTTATCCATCGGTGGCGATGCAATTAACAAGCCCCTTAGTTTTACTCTAAAACAATTACAAACAGACTTCAAATCAGTCGAAATAGCTGCGCTTTGTCTATGCTCCGGAAATCGTCGTAGCCTATTTCAATCGCCTGTGCCGGGTGTACAATGGGCTCTGGGGCTATGGGTAATGCAGTCTGGCGTGGCATTCGTTTAAAGGATGTGCTGAAGGCAACAGGAATTAAGCAATCTGCCTTGGAGGTCAGCTTTAATGGTGCTGACTCCGGCATGCTTAGAACAACACCTGACTTTATCAAAAGTCTACCTCTTGAAAAAGTATTGAATGAAAACACCTTGATCGCTTTTGAAATGAATGGAGAACCTTTACCTCATTGGAATGGTTTTCCTGCGCGCCTTATTATTCCGGGTTGGGCGGCTACCTATTGGATTAAGCATCTGACTGAGATAAATATACTGTCAAAACCTCTGGATAACTTTTGGATGAAAACCGCTTACCGTATACCAAAAGAAGGTTTTCAATCGGGACAATTTATGTCACAAGAAACCAAAATGAATATGCCTATAACGGAACTCGTTGTAAATTCATTAATTACTAATCTGGTTGATAATCAAATCTTCTCTTCCGAGAAACCAATAGTAATCAATGGGGTCGCTTGGGACAAAGGCGATGGTATTCAACGAGTAGAAATTTCTACAGATGGCGGTAACACTTGGCAACTAACAACACTCCAAAAAGACTATGGACGCTTCTCCTGGCGACAATGGCAATATGACCTAAAACCAACGCATACTGGAGAATATCGGATCATAGCTCGAGCAACTAGCATGTCTGGAATGACTCAACCTCTAGAACCTGTTACCAACCCTTCAGGTTACCATCACAATGCTCTGCAAACCATTAGCATTAAATTAATTTGAGAGAGTCAAAATGCCAATACTTTTTTTGTTAATAACTCTTTTCACTAGCCCGGCAATATCAGGAGAAAGTCAGATACATTTAAAAGAAGATCTGGGCAAAGAAAATATAATTAGCCAATGTTCTATTTGCCATAGCGCTGACTATATCACTATGCATGCTAAAATTCTGGATAGATCCGGTTGGGAGAAAACAGTAAATAAAATGATTAATGTAATGGGTGCGCCCATCAATGATACTGATAAAAAGATCATTATTGATTATTTGGTAAAAAATTATGGTAAATAAAAGAGCTAATGCCACATCAAGTTAGCTACCATAACAAAATATAATAGTTAAAAAATAGCACTTTAATTTAGTAGCAGATAGTTTGTGAGCCCATTGAACACCCTACAGATCCAGTGACTATAATGCCCAGATCTGTTTCTATAAATACCGGCAGATAAACACTCCAAAAACTACACTTTAGCAAGTCTGTATGACAGTTTTTGTTTGGTTTTAAGCATGTTATTCTAACCACATGACACTCAACACTTACCTAAATTAATGGAAATATATCTTGTTGGAGGAGCTGTTCGGGATAAATTACTTAATTATCCTGTTAGAGAAAAAGATTGGGTAGTGATCGGTGAAACAGCTGAATCAATGGTAAAACAAGGATATCGTCCTGTAGGAAAAGATTTTCCTGTATTTCTTCATCCCAAAAGCCATGATGAATATGCACTTGCCAGAACTGAACGAAAAACCGCACCCGGTTACAAGGGCTTTACTATTCATGCGTCCCCTGAAGTGACTCTTGAGCAAGATTTAATTCGCCGTGATTTAACCATCAATGCCATAGCCATGTCAGCAGATGGTCAGCTTATCGATCCTTATGGCGGACAATGCGATCTAAAAAATAAAATATTTCGGCATATTTCTCCCGCTTTTGCAGAAGATCCTGTGCGTATCCTACGTGTAGCGCGTTTCGCAGCACGCTACGCCTATCTTGGCTTTACCCTAGCAGAAGAAACCAAGGCATTAATGATATCAATGGTTGCAAGCGGTGAAGTCGACCACCTTGTTCCTGAAAGGGTGTGGGCAGAATTACTTAAAGCACTTAAGGAAAAAACGCCAACAGCTTTTTTTTATACTTTAAAAGACTGTCATGCTCTGGCTAAAATATTCCCTGAGATAAACTGTTTATTTGGCGTACCACAACCGGAAAAATATCACCCGGAAATTGATACCGGCCTGCACACTATGCTTTGTTTGGAACAAGCCACTCGCTTATCTGATAAACCCGAAGTTAGATTTGCAGCACTCGTTCATGACCTTGGTAAAGGTATTACATCCAAAAGTAACTGGCCACATCACCATGGACATGAAACAATTGGCCTGCCGATTCTGCATAAATTATGTGCTCGCTTGCGCGTCCCTAATACTTATAAAGCACTCGCAACAAATGTCATGCAATATCATACTCATTGTCATAAGGCATTTGAATTAAAAGCCTCAACAATAACAGATCTCTTGGGTATGTTGGGTGCATTTAAGGATAACAATCGTCTGTTTGATTTTTTACTGGCATGTGAAGCCGATGCCAAAGGCCGAACCGGTCTTGAGCAGGCGTCCTATCCTCAAGCAGAAATGCTAAAGCTTGCCAATCATGCCGCTAGCTCAATTAATACTGACAGTATTCTAAATAGTGACCTAAAAGGAGACAAAATAGGCTCAGCAATCCATCAGTTACGTATTAAATCAGTCACTGAGGCTATTAATAACTATAAACAGTTGTAAAATACCCAACACTTTAAATCAATTTTTAATTTAAGCCCATGCCCACATTTGACATCATTTCTGAATTTGATAATCACGAAGTTAAAAATGCCATTGTTCAAGCGAATAAAGAAGTAACTACTCGCTTTGACTTTAAAGGTTCAAATTCTATTTTTGAACTCACCGATGACAAGATTGTTATGATTTCTGAGTCTACTTTTCAGTTACAACAAATGTTTAGTGTCGTCTGTACAAAACTAAGTCGGCGCGGTATAGATGTTGCCTGCATGGATGTTGGTGATGCCAAAGGCAGTGGAAAAATGATGCGCCAAGAAATCATACTAAAACAAGGCCTGGATTCAACTGTTGCCAAAAAAATAGTCAAATTAATTAAAGACAAAAAACTAAAGGTACAAGCTGCTATACAAGGGGATAAAGTTAGAGTAACGGGGAAAAAACGTGACGACTTACAAGAAGTTATTCAAATGCTAAGAGATGAAAAACTGGAAACACCTTTGCAATATGATAATTTTAGGGATTAATCAAACCTGTTTGCCAAAATCACCCCACAACATCTGCACTGCTGCAAGTGCTGCAAGTGAAGCTGTTTCAGTTCTTAATATACGACTACCCAAACGGACTGGAATAAATCCCGCTGCTTTTGCAATATCGCGTTCCTGAGGAGAAAATCCGCCTTCTGGGCCAGTCAGTAAAGTTACCTTCATGTCTATCGGGGCGACATCTATCAAGGTTAAATCTGCATAAGGATCAAGAAAAACTTTTAAACCGTTTTGTCGACCTACCCAAAATTGCAACTGCTCTATCTCAGTTAATACAGGTAAAATCGTTCTGCCACTTTGTTCTGTGGCATGCTGAACAATTTTTTGCCAATGTAATAAACGTTGCGGTTTCTTTTCACCTTTAAACTGCACGACACACCGCTCAGTTAATAGTGGTGTAATAAAATTAACACCCAGCTCAACTGCTTTTTGAACCGTTAAATCCATTCGGTCGCCTCTTGATATTCCAAGCCCTAAGGTTACCAACAAAGATGATTCGACGCTTCTATCCAACCACTGGTTAACCGCAATTATTACTGTTTTACGGTTAACCTCAGAAACTGTAGATAAATATTCGCCACCTTTACCATCAAACAAAATAATTTCAGTGTCTTTTTTTAAGCGTAATACCGTTCTAACATAATGGCCATTTTCTTCATCCAACTCTACTTGTTTACCCAAAGTCAATGCTGCTGATGTATATACCCTTGATACTCGCATACTAATCTCTAACTGCCGCTTCTAGGCCATCCCAAGCGACCTGTGCGATTAGCAATAACTCTTCTTCAGTAATAATATAAGGCGGCATAAAATAAATAACGTTGCCTAATGGTCGTAATATAACTCCTTTAGAAAGAGCGTACTGATAGACCCTATATCCTCGGCGTTCTTGCCACGCATAAGGCTCTCGAGTGTGCTTATTTTTAACCATCTCAATAGCCAGTATCATGCCTGTTTGTCTGACTTCAGCAACATGAGGATGATCCTTAAACCGCTCAGCCATTTTTCCCATAATCACAGACAACTGCTTATTATTTTCGATAACATTATGCTGCTCGAAAATATCCAGCGTCGCAAGCCCTGCTCTGCACGCCAATGCATTTCCCGTATAACTATGGGAATGTAGAAAAGCAGTTAATTTTTGGTAATCATCATAAAATGCCTGATAAATTTTATGACTCGTTAACACTGCTGACAACGGTAAATATCCCCCTGTTAAGCCTTTAGACAAGCACATAAAATCAGGGCTTATATTTGCTTGCTCGCAGGCGAATAAGGTTCCTGTACGACCAAAACCAACAGCTACTTCATCAACTATTAAATGCACCTGGTATTTATCACAAGCTGCACGTAGTAGTTTTAAATATACTGGATCATACATCCGCATATTACCAGCACACTGCACTAACGGTTCAACAATGACTGCACTTACCGTTTCTGAATATTTTTGTAAGGTCTTTTCCATCAACGTAAAACGACGTGTGGAATAATCTGCCCATGATTCCCCTCTTTCGCGATAATAACAGTCAGGACTTGGAACAGTTATCACATCCATCAATAACGGTGCATATGTATCTTTATATAACTGCACATTACCGACAGCTAGAGCCCCCAAGGTTTCACCATGATAACTGTTTTCAAGTGTAATAAATTTTACTTTCTGTGTTTGGCCCAAGTTTTGCCAATAGTGAAAGCTCATTTTAAGAGCGACTTCAACTGCAGCAGATCCATTATCAGCAAGAAAACACCGCTCAAGTCCATAGGGAGCTACTTCAATCAATTTTTCTGCCAGCTTAATTGCGGATTCATGAGTAAATCCTGCAAAAATAACATGTTCCAGAGTATCAAGTTGATCTTTTAAAGCAGCATTTATATAGGGGTTAGCATGACCGAACAGATTAACCCACCACGAACTTATTGCATCCAAATAGTGGTTACCATCAAAATCTTCTAGCCAAACACCCTGACCTTTTTTTATGGGGATAATGGGGGAAGTTTCGTGGTCTTTCATTTGTGTGCACGGATGCCACAAAACTGATAAATCACGATTTGAAAAGGACTGATTAGTCATGATTAATGTGACTTAATAATTTGCAATGCCGAAATGTGAAAGATACAATTTTATCAGTGAATTAACAACCAAATTGCAATAACCATCATTTACATTGTGAATTAATTTGCAATTTATCCAGTATTGCCAAGGTCGGAGCCGCTTGGTTCATGGTATAGAAATGAAGACCCGGAGCCCCATTATCCAGTAAACGCTGGCAAAGATTAGTTACGAGCTCCAACCCGAAGGCTCTTACCGCCTCTCTATCGTCGCCAAAACTTTCCAATCGCTTTTTCATCCAACGAGGTATGTCGGCGCCGCACATCTCCGAAAATCGGAATAATTGTGCATATTGTGTAATAGGCATAATACCGGGCAGGATGGGAATGGTTATACCATTTTTTTCACATCTATCCATGAAATAAAAATAAGCGTCGGCATTATAAAAATACTGGGTAATTGCCGCATTTGCACCGGCATCAACTTTGCGCTTAAAGTTTTTAAAATCCTCCTCAGCATTAACTGATTGTGGATGAACTTCTGGATAGGCGGCAACATGAATTTGAAAATAATCATCCGTTTCTTGACGAATAAACTCTACAA
>CAJAHC010000233.1 GCA_903939355.1 uncultured Methylococcaceae bacterium
AAATCACCTTTGATCTATTGTTGGGCTAATAAAGGTCCAT
Organism: uncultured Methylococcaceae bacterium; assembly: GCA_903939355.1. Taxonomy (GTDB): domain Bacteria; phylum Pseudomonadota; class Gammaproteobacteria; order Methylococcales; family Methylomonadaceae; genus Methylobacter_C. The sequence goes on from CAJAHC010000233.1 coordinate 41, forward strand.
CGCGCAAAGGTCTCATTTTATAATTTGATTTAACAGCATTCAGGCTGAAGGTGAAAACAACCTTAAATGTGTTTATAATGCTGTTCAGATTTCAACCGTACGCTGGGTAAGCTCTGACAAACCAGCTAAACTTGAAGAATTTAAGAAAAAAGCGTTTGAGAATCTTGCCGAAGATGGCGGTGGATATTTGGTTTATTTAGCCAATAGCAGGGTCAATTTACAACTCACTGAAGAACGCTGGCCGGATATTAAATTTAGCTCAACAAGAGAGTTATAAGCCAATTAATCATGGCGCCATATATTATGCATTGGTACGTAATACACACAAAATCCCAACAAGAACAACGCGCCTTGCTTAATCTCGAACAACAAGGCTACGAATGCTATTTACCGCTTTTATCCGTAGAAAAATTACGAAAAGGCCGCGTAAGCGTCATACAAGAACCCTTGTTTGCCCGTTACTTGTTTATACATCTTGATACCAGTCAAACCGCAAAAAGCTGGGCACCCATACGCTCAACCTTGGGTGTCAATTGCATGGTAACCTTTGGTAGCGAGCCCACCAAATTAGATAAGCGCTTAATAAAAGCCCTGCGCACGCCAAATGACAGCGCTTGCAACCCGCCCCAAAGCCTGTTTGTCAAAGGCGAGAAACTCCAGATTACCCAAGGCCCCTTTAGCGGACTTGAGGCCATCTACCAACTACATGATGGTGAAAGCAGAGCCATGGTTTTAATCAACCTATTAAACAAAGCCGTACAACTAAAAATACCTCCTGCCAACTTACGAAAAATAGGGCTATCAACATAACACAGCCCAACAACCCTCCAAGGTGAATAGAAGAAAAATCATCTCGTTACTGCTAAAAAAGAGGATTTGTACTAATAAATTCTACTCACAATACTAAACATTTCGAAAACACGGGTGTTAATTTATTAACCACACTATTATTCTAGTTAAGCCCAAAATACAGCCTTGTGTTATAGTCTTTTCAAATTTTGATCGGTTACTTGCCGTCCGTTAACTCAGATACACTTCTAACGACTATTAAATACAACACAAACCCAACGCTCGCGCTTTCTGACCTTGACACAGTAGGGCGGTAGCGTGCCCATCAGAACCCATACAAGCAAACAACGACGGGCATGGCGATGCTTTTCCACATCACAAGTGACCCCCTTTTGAAAAAGGAGGACTTAGGGGGATTTATCTAATAAAATCGCCCCTAAACCCCTATTTTCAAATAGGGGGGGTGCTGACTAATCCCCCGATGTCTAAACCGAGAAAAATGCACGCATTAGGAAAAATATCATGCAATAGAGTTTGAAACCGATATGACTGGAAAACACATAGAACTAAAAGATTCTGAACAGTTGCTTAATAAACACGCCGGTGAAAGCAGTCGGGATTTTTGTTACGTTGATAAACAACTTCAGGACGTGTTGACGCGCTTTCCTAAACTGGTTCTGGCGCTGGTGTTTGGCTCGGTCGCCGAAGGGCGACAGCGCCCGGACAGTGATTTGGACATTGCTGTAGCCGCCAAACAGGCGCTGACAACGGTTGAAAAAATGGACATTATTGCCGCCTTGGCAGAGCAAACAGGTCGGTCGGTGGACTTGATAGATTTAAAAGTAGTGGCTGAGCCTTTATTGGGGCAAATCGTGCGACATGGTCGACGCCTGCTCGGCAGCGATGGTGAGTACGGAAGCTTGATTAGCCGACATTTGTTTGAACAGGCCGATTTTATGCCCTATCGTAACCGGGTATTAGCAGAAAGGAGGGCGGCATGGATCGGGAAGTAGTAGAGCAAAAACTGGAATCACTGCGGCGCTGCTTGCAACGCATTGAAACCAAGTGTCCTGCTGAAGCTGATACACTACTCACAGACTATGATCTGCAAGACATCGTCTCGCTTAACCTTAGTCGAGCCGTGCAGTTATGTGTAGACATTGGCGCACATCTTATTTCAGGTATGGATGTACCGCCGCCTGATACGATGGGTCAAACGTTTGATAGACTTGAGCAGGCGGGCATTTTGACTACGACACTGGCACATAACCTGAAAAAAGCCGTTGGCGTTCGCAATATTGCAGTACATAACTACGATGACATCAACTGGCACATTGTGCATAGTATTGTAAAAAACCACCTGGCGGATTTTTCGGGATTTGCAAAAGTAGTCATGATGAAGCTTGATGAGTAATGCAGGTAAACAGCCGGCCCAATGCGCCAGCGCAGGAACACAACCTGCGATCTTCGATGGGTTTCACTGCGTTCTACCCATCCTACAAATCACAAAACCGATACCTCAAAAACCAAACCACAACACCCACGTAGGATGGGTAGAGCAATGCGAAACCCATCACACCTGCTAAACTAATATGTATCTGGCAAATGGGGATCAAATATGACCAATTACCGTCGCTATCTTATAAAGGGTGGAACCTATTTTTTTACGGTTAACTTAGCCCAGCGAAACCAATGCTTATTAACTGATCACATTAACATTTTGCGTAACGCTTTTAAAACCGTCAAGGACTTACATCCATTCATAATAGAGGCGATCGTTATTTTACCTGAGCACCTTCATACCTTATGGACTTTACCAGAAGGCGATAAAGATTTTAGTTTACGCTGGCGACAAATAAAATCTGCATTTTCCAGAGGGATAGAAAAACAAGAATACATTTCTGATAGTCGATTGCGTAAACAAGAACGGGGTTTATGGCAACGCCGATTTTGGGAACACGCAATCCGTGATCAAGATGATTTAAATCGACATATTGACTATATACACATCAACCCCGTCAAACATGGCTATGTCCAAAAAGCTGTTGACTGGCCATATTCATCATTTCATCGTTACGTCCAACTAGGTATTTTACCTTCTGACTGGGCAGGTGATGAAAATCATGAATTAAATTTAGATTAGTTATTTGATGGGTTTCACTGCGTTCTACCCATCCTACAAAACCGATACCTCAAAAACCAAATCAAAACACCCACGTAGGATGGGTAGAGCAACGCGAAACCCATCAACCAAACCAAACAAAACCACAACATCCACGTAGGATGGGTAAAGCAACGCGAAACTCATCAACCATAGCAATAATCGATGGGCGCAGCGTGCCCATCAACATGACTGGCACATCTCTGATTTATGTTAAGATTGGGTTAACCATTACATCAGGGCTGATTTTTTATTAAAATAAAAGACATAACCTACAGAAAATTACTTCAGTTGCATGGATAACCGGGAACCAAACCACCGGGCGGTATCTATGTGTTGCCATCCATCGGTACGAACACTGCCGAGATAACAAAGCTTTTCTTAAATTAACTTAATGGTAGTAACGCTCCGCGTGGGAATGATACAAAAACCAAACAGACTTTGACACATACGTTGAGCAACGCTACACTTTTGCCGAACATAGCCAACTAATCGACTTGGAAACCCATTATGCAAATAGCAATAGACTTACCTAACGATTTTGGTACCTTTCAATCGGCAACCGATATCCAGCAAGAAGTTCGAAACCCCTACGCCCTTTGGCTCTATCAAAAACAAAGAGTCACCTTGGCAAAAGCAGCAGAATTGGCAAAGATCAACCACTATGATTTTATGAATCTTTGCAAATCCAATGGCATGCCCGTCATTAACATCACCCGTGATGAATTACTTGAAGAACTGGGTGGATTTAATCCGTCATGATTTTGATAGCCGATGCCTCTGCACTTATCGTACTTGCCTGTTGCGACAGTCTTGAATTGCTGGAAGCATTGTTTGGCAACATATTGGTACCCACCACCGTTTTTTATAAGATTGAATTGGGTATAAAATTTGTCACAGCCTTACCAACAGGGGTAGTGAGATGATTAAAAAACAGGTTAAATGTAGCGTGGACAGATTAAAACAGTGTTTGTTACAAATTCCAGAGCTGGAGCTCGCTATATTGATAGGCAGCCAAGCTAGCGGTAAAGCACATCTAAATAGTGATTGGGATATTGCCATTCGTTGGCATCGTCAGCCCCAATTCAACATCATCACAGTATTGGCACAAACAGAAACATTACGGCGAACCCTAGCGCGGCGACTTGAAGTAACAGAAGACAAGATAGACTTGATTGATTTAACGCATGCACGGCTCACTATGCGTGCCGTAGTAGTCGAAGAAGGTCTTATACTTAAAGGCGAAAACACACTGGCATGGCATTATTTTTTACAGCGTACCTGGCGTGAACTAGAAGAATTTTACTGGAATCAGTGTTATGCGGCTTGATTTATACCATGCAGAATGTTGCCGTATTGCAGATGAGCAAAGTGCGTTGCTACAAGAAGCCCGCCAAAAACTAAGCGCCCAGCAATCACTGACTAAGCTGGAGCAAAATGGCACATTACACGGCTTGCAAATTTTAATTGAAAACGCCATCGGCAAGGCCAAACATTTATTAAAAGCATCTGGAGAGTCAGTGCCTGTTTCGGCCTATGACAGCTTTGCAAGCCTACAGACTAAAAAAAAGATAACCGATGCACAACTCCAACAATGGAACGCAGCAATTGGCCTGCGTAATCGTATTGTCCATGAATATATGAACGTTGATATGGCCGTCGTATTTGCGCTAGTAGAACAACAAGGCTATCAGTTTATCGTAGACTTTTTACGTCAACCGTTTTAACACACCCATAAAGAATAGCCTTTACACCAAGCCATCCATCACTGTTATGCAAAAAAACAGCTTATTGATGGGTTTCACTGTGTTCTACCCATCCTACAAAACCGATATATCAAAAACCAAACAAACCAAAACACCCACCGTAGGATGGTTAGAGCAACGCGAAACCCATCAACCATCATAATACCCCATGGTTACGGTCATGCCTTAGGGCTAGAGGCCTCGGGTGGAATTTAAAACCAGCTTTAAGAAAGGATTTATTGGAAAATTGGTTGCTTTCGCCAATTAAAAAGGTGGCTTGGTGTTAATCGGGATAAGCGATGCCGCTCCATCGCCGACCCTACAGAATAATGAGCATTGTTCTTATTAATACAGCAACCTTGATAAACCGTTACGCGGAAAAATGGCCATGGATAAAGTGAACGGTAATAAATGAGGCTCTTCCCGATTTCGTGGGATAGCTAATACATGTAGTACAATTTAGCTAAATGCCAACAAGTTAATCTTTAATAGTTTTGTTTTAAAACAAGAGTAAAACATGCAAGCACTTGAAATTGAAGTTGATATAACGCCAGATGGTCAGTTGCTTAAT
>CAJAHC010000234.1 GCA_903939355.1 uncultured Methylococcaceae bacterium
ATTTGATAATTTGGCATATCCTACCCAATATGACAGCTCGTTATTAGCTGAATCGATCGGAATACCTTTTATCAATTTTTTCGCATCTGCTGGTTTCATATTCAACACTTGACGCATCGCACCAGCTGGGTAGCCTACAATTTCAGAAGCCATATAGTTCTTCTTCATCTCTGCTGTTATTGCAACTCCATAGCGACTAGCCATGCGCTCTAACATAAACTCCCTACCTAATTGATCGTCAGATGCCAAATAAACACCACCCTCATTCGATACACTTATCGTCAGCATACCATCTTTCGCATTCAAAGGTTTCTCTGAAATAGATGATGGTGGAACTATGGTAACTGCCTCCTCAGGACGAAACTTCGCGGTTAACATGAAGAACGTCAACAAAAGGAAAGCCACGTCACACATCGCTGTCATATCGAGTGATACACTTTGTCGTTTGGCTTTAACTTTTGGCATAACAATTAATAATTTGAACTGTGAAAAATAATTTAAAATAGGCTTGCGCCCAAAAGGTTCAAATATTAATTATGATGCGTAGCATAATTTTGGTTAACGCTCAAACCAATCTCATCAATGCTATAAGTCAACTCATCAATTCTAGATGTAAATAAGTTGTATGCAATGATACAGATCGCTGAAGTACCAATTCCTAACGCTGTATTTACAAGCGCCTCAGAGATACCATTTGCTAATGCTGTTGAATCTGTTGATCCACCTGAATTTCCTAAAGCCGAGAACGCCTTAATCATACCGATTACCGTTCCTAAAAGACCAATTAACGTGGATACCGAAGCTAATGTAGCGATGATCGTTAAGTTTTTCTCTAACATAGGTAATTCCAATGAAGTAGCTTCTTCAACTTCCTTACTTAAAGCAGCTAATTTTTGCTCCTTATCTAATGACTTGTCACCAGTTAATTGCTTGTATTTTTTTACTGCAGAAAGTGTTACATTTCCAACAGATCCTTTTTGCTTGTTACATGCTGCGATAGCTCCTTCTGTATCATCTTTATCCAAAGATGCTTGAATAGAACGAACGAATGCGTTAACATCTCCTGTTCCTTTCGCTTTTCCAATAGTCAATAAACGCTCAATTGAAAATGTTAATGCCGTTAAGAAACACGTCATCAAAACGGGTACAATCACACCACCCTTATATACGATACCAAAGTAATCGCCAGGAAGTGGATGACCTTCATTTGTTCCACCCTCAAAGTGTGAACCATCTCCCATCACGAACATGTAAATAAGAATGGCAATAACAAATAGAATAATTAAAATTAAACCTGCAGAAATACCGCCAGATTTTTTTTCAGTTGCAGCTGGCTTAGCAGCTGGCTTTGGTTGTTGTGTACTCATTAGTTTGGTAAATTTGGGGTTAAAAAATTAATAGTTTACATAACACTTTTAAAAAATACCTGACGCGTAGTTTTCATAATTATCGCTTCGTTGATATTTTCAGTGAAAGCAAAAGTAATGTAATTCTAATTTAATTTTAACATGGTTTAGGTTATATTAAGATGATTTTTTTTTCATGCCATTATAGCCTATTGTACTATCTTAATATTTTTCCCTAAATAGTATCGATTATAGGGTACTTTTTCGGGATTAGAAATTTTAAAAAAAATTAAAAAAAAATTAAAAAAA
>CAJAHC010000235.1 GCA_903939355.1 uncultured Methylococcaceae bacterium
CGCTGCGTAATATTAGTCAAAAATGGACTATGCCACTGCGGGATTGGAAACCAGCATTAAATAGGTTTACTATTCAATTTGAAGACAGATGCCTTCGAAGTAATTAACCGTCACTTACACAAAATATGGGACACCCTCGCTACTGAAAGTGGTTATTAATGATGTAAAATAATCTTGCTGTTTTTTCTTGCTGCACACATTAGCCGCTTGGGTAGTGCCTAATTTGTTCATAATTAAGCCACCCTTGACGCTGCAATTCTGCCAGCAATCCATTCATCTATTTCAGACTCAAGAAACCCCATAGTACGAGGGGATAGTTGTATTTGTTTTGGGAAATCTCCCAGCTTAATCAGTGTATAAATAGTGCTACGGGACAGGCCAGTTTTTAGAATGGCTTGACTTAAGCGGATGATGTATTGAGAGTTTTGAAGTTGCATGGCAATATCCTTGTAAGGAATTGCTCTGGCGTGCTATAGGTAGATAACAAGCACAGCTGAGGCTATGTGCCGCGAAATGGCCAGATGAGAACGGCAATGCTTATCTAGGTGCTGCTCCCATGTTACCGACTGTTGAAGGTATTAAACGAAAACCAAGGCCGATTAGTTGGGATGAGCAAGAGTTATTATTAAAATCTATGCCAGGCTACTTATCAGAAATGGTTTTATTTGCACTGAATACAGGCCTTAGAGATCAAGAAATATGCGGACTTAAGTGGTCTGAGGAATGTAAAGTTTCTGGCCTTGATACCACCGTGTTTATTATTGAAGAAAGTAGAACTAAGAATAATCGTGAGCGTATCGTACCTTTGAACTCAGTCGCTCGATCTATCGTAGCGAGTAGGCGTGACAATAAGTCAGAATATGTTTTTGACTTTAAAGGCCGAAAACTAGAACGCATGAACAATCGAGCTTGGCGAATGGCGCGAGAGGCAAACGAGCTTAAGTCGGTAAGAGTTCATGACATGAGGCATACGTTCGGAATGAGACTGCGAGCTGCTGGTGTCAGTATTGAAGATCGGCAAGATTTATTCGGGCATCATGCTGGACGAATTACGACGCATTATTCCAAAGTTGAGATTAGTCATTTAATTGATTGTGTCGAGTTACTTTGTGAAAATCGTCGGCCTGAACTGACGTTAATTAGGAGGGTAGTTTAATGAAAAATTGTGGCTATAAAAAATCCCATCGTTGCAAAATCGTGGAAGTGGTTTTATGACAGGCATAAAAAAAGAGGCCTCCGCAACAGATAACCTCTTGATTTTAATTATAAACTATTGGTGGGTCGTGCGCGATTCGAACGCGCGACCATCGCATTAAAAGTTCGAGTTTAATCTATATCCAACAACTGCATACTATTTATAACTCCCTATAATCAATAGGATAGCACACATTATAAGGAGTGAGAAGTTGTTTAAAAGAGTATAAGGGATTATGAACCACTGTAGTTTTTACTGTAGTTTTTGTTTTCTTGTAAGCCCAGTTTTGACTCACCATCGTTTGATTAGTGCGCCTA
>CAJAHC010000236.1 GCA_903939355.1 uncultured Methylococcaceae bacterium
ATTTTATTATCAAATGGAAATAAAGTAGCTCAAGGTGAGTTAGCCGATAATCGCCATTGGGTAACCTGGGAAGATCCGTTTAATAAGCCTTGTTATTTATTTGCCTTGGTTGCTGGTCAACTTGAGTGCATAGAAGATAAGTTTACAGCCCAATCAGGTCGAAATATCAGTTTACAGATTTTTGTTGAAAAACACGATTTGGATAAATGTGCACACGCCATGCAGTCACTCAAAAATGCTATGCACTGGGATGAGCAGGTCTATGGTCTTGAGTACGATCTGGATTTATACATGATTGTTGCGGTTGGGCATTTCAATATGGGTGCCATGGAGAACAAAGGTCTTAATGTGTTTAATACCAAATTTGTTTTGGCACGGCCCGATACAGCCACTGATTTCGATTATGAACATATAGAAGGTGTTATTGGTCATGAATATTTTCATAATTGGACGGGTAATCGTATTACCTGCCGAGATTGGTTCCAGCTTAGTTTGAAAGAAGGTTTTACTGTATTTCGTGACCAAGAATTTACTGGGGATAGAACCTCTAAAGCGGTTAAACGTATAGAAGATGTGATTAATTTACGTACCCGCCAATTTGCCGAAGATGCAGGTCCTATGGCGCATCCAATACGTCCCGATGCCTACATAGAAATTAATAACTTTTACACTTTAACGGTTTATGAAAAAGGCGCTGAAGTAGTTCGCATGATCCATACTTTATTGGGTCCCGAAGGCTTTCGTAAGGGGAGTGATTTATATTTTGCCCGTCATGATGGCCAAGCAGTCACTTGTGATGATTTCGTTAAAGCTATGGAATCCGCTAATAATGTTGATTTGAGCCAATTTCGCCGCTGGTATGAACAGGCAGGCACGCCGGTATTAACTGTTAAGCAATCTTATGATGCAACTGAACGTACGCTGACGTTAACAATTAATCAACATTGTCCTGCAACGCCTGGGCAAACGATTAAAGAACCATTGCATATTCCGGTTACCGTGGGTTTAATTTACAAAGACGGATCCATTGCGACCTGTAAATTGGAAGGTAATGTTGTAGTTAAAGCTGATCAAGCTATCTTACAACTGATTCAAGCAGAGCAAAGTTTTGTCTTTGAAGATTTAAAAGAACAGCCTGTCGTTTCTATTTTAAGGGGATTTTCTGCCCCCGTTAAGTTGATCATGGAGCGTAATCTTGAAGAGTTGGCATTTTTATTACGTCATGATTGTGATACGTTTAATCGTTGGGAAGCCGGTCAACAACTTGCTGGTCAGATAATCTCAGGCCTAATTACTGATATAAAAAATGGCCGTGATTTGCAACTCAATCCGATTATTATCAATGCAGTAAAGCAGATAATCGAGCAGTCATGGGATGACTTGTCATATTTTTCACTATTGTTGAGTCTGTCCTCAGAAACCTATTTGGCTGAGCAAATGGAGGTTGTCGATGTTGAGGCCATTCATGCTGCTCGTGAATTTGTCTTACTAACACTGGCTGAGCAGTTACAAGTACAATTTAAAAAATTGTATCGGGATTGTCATCGTGAAGAATCCGGCAAATTTGATGCGGGCGCCATTGGCCGCAGACGTATTAAGAACACTTGCTTGGCTTATTTGGGAAGACTAGAGCAACAAGAAGTGCAGCAATGGTCAC
>CAJAHC010000237.1 GCA_903939355.1 uncultured Methylococcaceae bacterium
ACAACTTATCATCAAACAATGGGATAAAAGCCAACGCAGCCCAGTTCATATTAAGTTACGAGCCACTATTCCAGATCGCTATCGAGTCATTTTACCACCGGCTTTTTATGCTTTCGATCAACAATGCATCATTGATCAACAGGGAGATGATCTTCAGGGCAACCGTCTTAACTATTCCCTAGATACTAATGGCAAACTGTTATTCGACCGCTTTCAAATTAATTTTGACCATCACATTCTGACTTATTTGGGTGATAAGTCTATGGCAAAGCTTGAAGATATTGGTTCTTTAAATAATCAATGGCTGCAATGCCACTATAACAGCCGCTATGCTATCTATCAGTCAGGCTACTATTATTGGCTGTATGAAGCAGTAACCTTAAATGCCATTCATTTAAATCAACTGGATGAGCATATATTTTTAACTACCCAACCAGCGATCATTTATAAGGATATAAATGACTTGGATATTGTCAGAAAGCCTATATGAAACCAATAACTAACCCATTAACCGAAATAGAAATGGTAACGCTGAATCATTACAATGAAAATGCCAACGCGTTTTGGAGTGGTACAAAAGACCACGATGTCAGCCAGAATACGGCGGCATTTTTAGCCCCTTTTCCGGATAATAAAAAACTCGATATTCTAGATCTTGGTTGTGGCCCTGGCAGAGATGTCAATTATTTCAAATCATTAGGACATAGACCGGTAGGACTGGACGGCTGTGAAATATTTTGCAGCATGGCACGCAACTACACCCATTGCACCATTCTTCATCAAAAATTCCTTAGCCTGGACTTGTCTGGTTTTGAGTTCGACGGTATTTTTGCCAATGCCTCCTTATTCCATGTGCCCAGTCAAGAACTACCTCGCGTCCTTAAGGAATTAAAAACTGTCTTAAGACCTGGCGGTGTTTTATTCTTGTCCAATCCGCGAGGCAATGATGAAGGCTGGTCTGGCCAACGATACGGCCATTACATGGAACTTGATTCCAGCAAACAATTTCTGGAAGCCGCAGGCTTTAACTTAATCAATCATTATTACCGCCCTTTTGGCAAGCCACTTCATGAGCAACCTTGGCTTGCTATTGTTGCTCAAGTCAGTTACCTTCCAACTGACTCTACTGGAGTGTAAAATGAATATCTTAAAAAGAAGCCTGCATTTAAAAATAAATCTTTTAGCACTGATGATAATGACTACCATAAGTTTTTCTGCCACTGCAGAAAACACTTATACGGTAGATCCCAAGCACACTTTTCCCGGCTTTGAAATTAATCATCTGGGCTTTTCAATTCAACGGGGTCGATTTAATCAAACCACTGGAAAAATCACACTTAACCCTGAATTATCAGCAGGCAACATTGATATCACCATTGAAACAGCATCAATCGATACAGGTTTTGCCGAGTTGGAAAAGCATTTACGCGGTAAAGATTTTTTAGATGCTAAACGGTATCCTAAAATAACCTTTCTAGCAAACAGACTACGCTTTAACAAAGACCAACTCATTGCCGCTGATGGCTTATTAACGCTACATGGCATTGCCAAACCCGTGCATTTAAACGTTGAGCATTTTTATTGCGGAATGAACCTGATTACGCTAAAAAACACCTGTGGAGCCCATATAACCACTACCCTTAAGCGCTCTGATTTTGGTATAGACAAATACGCTCCAAAACTAGCTGACGAGATCAGTATTGACATACCCATTGAAGCTACCAAAGATTAATTCCCACTTCACCAAAAGGAAAAACTAATGAAACTCTATTACAGCCCTGGCGTTTGATCCTTATCACCCCATATCGTAGTTTGCGAAGCAGAACTACCCCTTGAACTGATTAAGGTTGATTTAAAAAACAAACTCACCGCAACCAACGAAGATTTTCGATAACTAAACCCTAACGGCTACGTCCCTCTTTTATTATTGGATAACGGCAATCAACTAACAGAAGGATCCGCCATGTTCAGTATCTTGCTGACCAACCCCCTGAGCTATTATTTTATTAGTCAGAGCTTTTTTTGCTTACCAGAAAGTGTCAGTATTTTTTACACTATCCTTCTCGATGATAATGTACTTTTATAAATATCTTTAATAACATATTGTTTTAAAATAAAAATAAATTATTGGCATTTTATTTGCTTTGTTTGTTCTTTGTTTCTGTTATGACAATAATTTTTGAGAATAGCCGGTATAGAAGTTACCCACTCTAATCAACATAATGTCATCCAGAACACAGTGTTAACATTTTCTACATTAGCCTCTGTCTGCTTCATTATTTGAGGCAATTATTTAGTACAATTAGCTTTAATAAACTGTTTTATAAAATATTTATATTAAAATTTCCAGTTATATTGTCGCGAAAGATAAATAATTAAGAGGTAAATTCTTACATTACGATAAAGCGAGTATAAAGCGATGAATAAAAAAATAATTAACATGGTTATTACAACCATAGCCCTAGCGGGAATGTTAAATGCAACATCAGTGTTTGCATTTCCTATAGTTACAGACTGGTCTTACACCATTGATTCAGGATTCACGTCTTGGACAAATAGTAGTAACAGTACAATAGGCACTCCTACCTCAAATGTGGGAACCGGCATCACTGCCTCCGATGTTAATACTCTCTTAAGCGATCCGTCGAAATTGTCTTGGGGAACCGGCACTAATGGACAAAGTTCTCTCTCGGTTGGATCTGCTTCCGGAGGAAACGTCCAGGGCAACCTACTAACTGATGCCGCAGCTGTCAACACTGTCAAACTAATTCACAATAATCAACCAATTAATGGAACTACGCTAACATCTGCTGTCCTATTCGACCAGATAGTGCTAAACGCAACTGCTCCTGCTGGTAGTGTTGGCACGCTGACTCCTAATCAAACGCTAAACTTCTTGATTAACTATGTAGAAACGCCTAATGCTACGCCATGCGTAGCTCCTAGTCCATCAGGCAACCCTTGTAATGATATTTTTGTTCTGGACGTGCAGGGTGCTGGATTTAACCCTGCTAATCAAAGTCTTAATCAGAATTTCTTCTACAATGGTAATCCGTATAATGCACAACTTTTCATTTCTGGTTTGAATTTCCTGACGGCTGCAGAATGTAGTACTGCAGGTTCGTCTAATTCTCATTGTCTAGGTTTCACTACTATAGAAGGACTGTCAAATAACTTCCAAGTCTCGCTTGCAATAACTACCGAACAATTCTTCCCTGTCCCAGAACCCAGTATTCTGCTTCTTTTTGGTGCTGGTCTGTGTGGAATGGGTTGGATGAATTCACGAAGACAACAAGCATGATTTATCTATAACGAGCTGTTAAAATTATTCTGATACTAGATTTAAGAAGTTTCTTCAGCTAGGTATGCGGATAATATTTCTGAACGCCCCGCCGTGCAAAAAGCCATGAAAGAAGAAGGTCTTATTTAGAGGCTACACCATATTTTCTAAGTTCCATAAGCGCAACCCTTTGCACCTTCTCCCTGTCATGGTGCAGGGAGTGCGCTTAACTGACTGTCTATTTAATAAATTCAATCGTTATCGGATACCTGTAGTACTCACCTTTGCTGGCTTTAACTGCTGCAACTATACAGAAAACCGTATTCAAAATAACAATTAACCAAGGCAGAAACAAACCAATAAGCACCAACACCAATACCCAGCTAATACCATAATAAATCAGGGTTGTTAATTGCCAATTTAGGGCATGCTTAGCATTGTCTTTTATCCAGCCCTCGTTCTTCACCAAATAAACCAATAAAGAAGGTACAAAACCAAAGAAAATACCGGCAAGATGCGTTGCAACGACTATAAGTCTGTCAATCTCTGAGTTTCTGTCATAACTTGAATACTTCATCTTTTTTCCTTGGGTGATTGATAGCCTCTAATACCTAATCTGACTTTTTCACAACTATTAAATACCAAACGTATAAAGAAAGGCCAATCATTGGAACCAAGCCTACAGATAACTCTGCCGGTGAGCAACTACCCGTACAGTTGTCCATTATTAGCAAAAAAACAAAAATAGATACTACCAACCCAATGATTGTTTTCATCGTTAAATATCCCCTTCCTCACATTTATTAGCCCAACTCTCTTGCAAACGATGGGCAGATTTATTTTTCATATATGATGGCGTATTGTTTTAGAGATAGCCAGCAGAATTGCTTTGATAGATTCAGCTTATCATTTACTTATTGTCTGCACAGATTTATCCGACTAATACCGTTTAGCCATTTCACTCAAAGGGATTGCTTTAATTTTACTGGCATGTCCGGCAGCGCCAAATAATTCATAACGAGCCTGACAAAGCACTTGCATCGCATCTCTTGCTGCTTTATAGACCTTACGAGCATCTAACTCTGCTGCATTTTCAGATTGTGCTAAATAGCGGCGCATTGCGCCCGTAGAAGCCATCCGTAAGTCCGTATCAATGTTAACTTTTCGGACACCATATTTTATTCCTTCCACAATTTCATCAACGGGCACGCCATAAGTTTGGGGTATATCGCCGCCATTCTCATTAATGATTTTTAGCCAATCTTGCGGCACAGAGCTAGAACCATGCATGACAAAATGCATGTTGGGCAACCGTAGTTGTAATAATTTTAAACGACTAATAACCAACACTTCGCTAGTCGGTGGTTGACTAAATTTATAGGCGCCATGACTCGTGCCAATGGCGACAGCCAAAGCATCAACTTGCGTTTGTTTTACAAATTCAACCGCTTCATCTGGATCGGTCAGCAACTGACTATGATCCAGCGATGCTGCCGACTTCTGAAGAACTGCATCTTCTTTTTTTTGTATCTCCAAAGAACCCAAGCAACCTATTTCACCTTCAACAGATACGCCACAGGCATGCGCCATTTTAACCACGGTACGCGTAACCTCAACGTTATATTCAAAAGAAGACGGCGTCTTCATATCTTCCAGCAAAGACCCATCCATCATCACTGAGCTGAAACCTGATTGAATAGCTTGTGCACAAGCATCAGGAGTGGGGCCATGATCTCTATGCATGACAACGGGGATATGAGGATATTGTTCAACGGCAGCAAGCAGTAAATGTCGTAAAAACACCTCGCCAGCATATCGGTTAGCACCGGCTGAGCCTTGCATTATAACGGGGCTATCACAAGCATCAGCAGCTTGCATAATGGCTTGCACTTGCTCCATATTACTGACGTTAAAGGCGGGCACGGCAAAACTATGCTCCGCCGCATAATCTAAAAGCTGTCGTAATGAAACTAAAGCCATAATGGGCTCTCCTGTGTGTGTTTTATGTCAGGTTCTGCCTCATCTTTCAAAATAAGCAGTCACTAAAGTTTAACACAGACATTTATTGCCCTTCTAAGTGCTGCCTTAAAATAGCGTCCACGAAAACCCTAAAAAAATATCACTTTTATCCATGGCCGCCAAATTAGGCCGGGACTGGTCGCCGAAGGTGTTGAGACGATTAAACAGGGCGAAGTACTCATTTCAATAGGTGTTTGCAGGCTCAAGGTTTTTCCCTAAGTAAGCCAATACCTGCTGTTACATACAGATATGCTTAGATGCGTGGAGCCACTCCTAAAAAGTGGACTACATCCTCTTGTTCTGAAGATTCAATCCAATAACCATCGTTTTAATTAAGAAACAATGGTTATTGATCGATAAAAAGTTATTTTTTCTTGGCTTTAGCTTTAGTTTTAGCTTTAGCTTTAGATCCAGTTGTAGCTTTACTAACTTCGATAGACAGCGCTTCTGTAAAACGAGTAACGACAGAGTCACCCACTTTAATTTTATCAAGATGCTCTACATCAGGCCCCGCTTTCATTTTTAAAACTCTGCCATCAGGCTCTTTTATTGTCATCTCGCGCGTTTTGTAATCAATAGCCATAATCAGCGCATTAATCTCGATGGCATCAATCACTTCGAAACTCGGTTTACTACCCACCGGTGCTCTATTAACTTCTGTTACTTGCTCCCCTGTTGGTTGTGCAGCTTCAGTGACTAAAACCTCAACGCTTTCAAGCAAGGTTGTTTTAACCTCATCACCCACACGAATTTGTTCAAAATCACGAACATCTGGTCCGCATTTTATTTTGGCTAATTTTCCATCGGGCGATACTAGTGTTAACTCCCTAGTTTTTTTGTTAATCGCTTTTACTTTAGCAGGAATAACAAGCACTTCACCTTCTATTTCATCGGGCAAATCTTTGGGATCAGTGGCAGCAACTGGGGCTGGAGCTGCTGCAACCGCTGGCGCAGGAGAAGCAACTGAAGCTTCTGGCTGTTCTTTATTTTCAGAACCAGCGCATCCAGCCAATAATGCAGAGACCACCATGGTAGCCAACCCGATGATCAGAGAATTTTTTTTATCTTTCATTTAGATTCCTAGTTGATTATTACGTTTATTGATTTTTAAAGTAGAACATTTTGCACAATTAAGCAGGTGAATACTAACACAAGCTATTTCAATGCAAAATGTGTTTATCTCAAACGGTCAATAACGCAATAAGAACGACTAACTATAAGAGGAGATGGTGGCTATCCTTAACACAAATACAATCACTTTTGTTCCATTGATTATTGCTTTTAAAGCGATGTCGATTAGCAATACGCTGGTGATGACTGACTTTGCGATAGTTAATGCATCTTTTGCTGTGGATTCAACCAACATCAGCGTAGATCATGCCAACAATGGCGTAAATGATGATGACATTGCAATAGTTAATGCTAACAATGCCACAGATCATACTGACAATGCCCTTGTCGACACCTACAATGGTTGTCGTCAGGCTAAAAACCTGTAAAGATAACTTCACCAACACCGATGTAGTCATGATCCAGAGCTCTGTCAGTATGATCTATTCTATTGTTATCCTACAGTACTCTATTGTTGTCTTACACTGTTCCAATTTAGGTGTCTTTTACTCTACTATTATTTAAATAACCCCATTTTCAATCACCGGTAAAACCCAGTATTGAATACCCAACCCAGCAAAATCTTGGCGCAACTGCTCCACTAAAACTGGCAATTTCTCTACCGAAACATATAACTGGAAACGGATACGTTTTTGGCGACCTGTGACTTGTTCAGACAATGATAAGCCTTTGTTAACATGATGATGCGCGTTAACCGGAAAACTACTAAAACCGTGCTCTGACTCCAACAATAAAAGACTGTCGACCATCAATTCTTCAAGACTAGGGGGAATGTTAAGTGTCACTAAATATTCTGTGCCATTCATTGCTCACTCTCCTTGGGCACACCAAATAATTTAAATAATAGTGGCAACAAAAATAAGGTTAAAAAAGTTGACGATACCAAACCTCCAATCACCACTATGGCTAAAGGTCTTTGAATTTCAGAGCCTGGTCCTGTTGCAAACAATAAAGGTATCAAACCAAAAGCGGCAATACTGGCCGTCATTAATACCGGCCTTAAACGTCTAGAGGACCCCAGTGTTACCACTTTAATCAACTCCATACCGGTCGCTTTAAGCTGGTTAAAATAACTAACCATCACAATACCATTAAGGACGGCAATACCCAATAAAGCAATAAAACCAACAGAAGCAGGTACTGATAAATATTCGCCTGAAAGCCACAAGGCAAAAACACCACCGACCATAGCCAACGGAATGTTTGATAAAACCAAAACCGCCTGACGAACTGAGCCAAAGGTTGAAAATAACAGTAAAAAAATCAACCCTAAAGCAATAGGTACAACCAAGGACAAGGTTGCTGCTGCTCGCTGTTGATTCTCAAACTGACCACCAAATTCAACTGTATAGCCTATGGGTAATTTAACTTTTTCAGCAACGGCTTTGCGGGCTTCTTCAACAAAACCAACTAAATCACGATCTTGTACATTACTACGCACCACGACAAAACGCTGTCCACGTTCTCTGCCAACGGAAACCACACCTTCAACTTTTTGAATTTTGGCAATGGCCGTTACCGGAATATTGGCACCATTTGGCAACGTGACTTGCAGATTATCAAAATTGGCAGCATTACTGTTACCTCTGATAATTAAAGGAGTGCGCTTAATACCTTCTTGCACAATACCCAAATTTAAACCCTCAATCTGAGCACGCAGCAAGGTTTCAATACTGTCACTATCCAAACCAAAACGCCCTGCAGCTAATTTGTCTATGGTTACTGACAAAAACTGCATGCCATTATTTTGTTTGGCAAACACGTCACTGGAGCCTGTTATATGTTTTAAAACACCTGCTATTTCATCTGCCTTTTCATTCAAAACGCCAATATCCGTACCAAATAATTTAACTGCTACATCACCACGTATGCCGGTAAGCATTTCAGAAACTCGCATTTCAATGGGCTGGGTAAAACCAAAAGCAATACCGGGGGTTTCCTCCATTACTTTACGAATCTCTGCAATCAACTTGTCTTTGGTATTCATCCGCCATTCATCTTTGGGCTTAAGTACCAGAAAGGTATCCGTTTCGTTTAAGCCCATTGGATCAAGACCTAGTTCATCTGCCCCCACTCGTGAAACAATTGTCGCTATTTCAGGAATATGCTTGAGTAGATTTTTTTGAACTTGACCATCTAACGCGACTGATTCCTCAAGCGTAATAGAAGGTAATTTTTCTAACTGAACAATAATATCACCCTCATCCATGGTCGGCATAAACGTGCTGCCAATTTGGGTAAATACTAATAAGGTAAGCACTAATAAAACACCTGCGCCTATAAATACTTTTTTACTATTTTCTAGACACCATAACAATGCTGGCTGATAAAGGATTTGTAATTGCCTTGGTAACCATGGCTCTTCATGTGATACTTCTTTAAGCAGGTAAGATGCAATAACCGGAATAACGGTAAGCGACAAGATAAGAGAGCCACTGAGTGCAAAGACAATGGTTAATGCTACTGGCGTGAATAACTTACCCTCTAGTCCCTGTAGTGTTAGTAACGGTAAGAAAACAATGATAATAATCAAAATGCCTGAGGTGACAGGCCCAGCCACTTCAGCCGTTGCGCGGTAAATGACATGCAAGCGAGGTAAGCGCTGGGCTTTTTCAACATGTGCTAAATGTGTTATTAGGTTTTCAACTACCACAACCGCCGCATCGACTAACATGCCGATAGCAATAGCCAATCCACCCAAGCTCATCAAATTTGCCGAAATGCCCATGTAGTTCATTAAAATAAAAGTAAATAAAGCCGCCAGAGGCAAAGCCAGAGCAACCACCAAAGCGGCTCGTAAGTTGCCCAAAAATAAAATCAATAACACCACTACTAGCACTATGGCTTCCAGCAAGGCATGTAAAACGGTTTCGACGGCTTTATCAACCAGATTACCCCGATTATAAAAGACTTTGGCTTCAACACCTTTAGGAAAGCCTAAGCTAATTTCTGCCAGTTTCTTTTCAATGCCGACAATTGTTTCTCTAGCATTAGCACCTCGTAAACTGAGCACTAAACCAGTAACGGCTTCACCTTCACCGTTCTTACTCACAGCACCGTAACGCGTTAAAGCACCAATTTCAACTTTTGCTATATCGCCCACCATAATAGGAATATCATTTTTACTATCAACAACTATTTTACGAACATCATCTAAGGTTTTAATTCGGCCTTCAACCCGAACGATCAAAGCCTCTTCACCTTCAGTCAAGCGACCTGCCCCATCATTTCGGTTATTTTTTTCCAAGGCCCGCATAAGCTTATCCATACTTATCCCTCTGGCAGATAAGCGGGAATTGTCAGGGATCACTTCAAAACTTCTGACCATACCACCTAAGGAATTGACGTCGGCAACACCTGAAACTGTCCGCAGTGCAGGGCGAATAACCCAATCCAACAAATCACGACGCTCCATTAAACTTAAATCGCCTCCCTCTACAGTAAACATAAACATTTCACCTAAGGGAGTCGTCATCGGCGCGATGCCGCCTTGTACACCCGCAGGTAAATTCCCCCACATAGTATTCAGGCGCTCGGCAATTTGTTGCCTTGCCCAGAAAATATCTGTTCCCTCTTCAAAATCAACAGTAATATCAGTTAACGCATATTTAGCAACAGAACGTAACATGGTCTGATGAGGGATACCCAATAGCTCAATTTCTATAGGTGCAGTTATTCTGGCCTCAACTTCCTCAGGGGTCATACCGGGGGCCTTAACAATAATCTTTACTTGTGTCGGTGAAACTTCCGGAAAAGCATCAATCGGGATGTTCTTAAAAGCATAATAACCCCCCCCCGACAGGAGTAATACGACTATCATCATCAGTAGCCTTTGACTCAACGCAAAGCGAATCAGATGAGTCATTACTCAGCACTCCCCAATCCCAACCATTTAGCCTTAAGTGCCACTGCCCCTTTAATGGCGAGCGCTTCATTACCGCTTAAATCGCCGCTAATAATCGCATCTTCTTCCTGTTTACCTATTATTGTTATCGGACTGACTATAAAACCATTTTGGTTGCGAATAAAAATAAAAGCCTTACCATCATTTTGGGCAATAGCCGAATTAGGTACTTTAAAGCCTCCATCAATTTTTTGAATAATCTGGGTATTAATGGTCTGCCCAGCACGAATGTAAGATTGATTTCCGCTTATAATTGCTCGCACCAATAATGTCTGATTTTCAGGGTTAATACTTTGGCCAATTAAGATGATTTCTGCACTGACAGGGGTATTTTCAACTTTAACCTGATCACCTAACTTGAGATTGGCAACGCGCTCAGGCGGCACATTGATTTCCAGCCAAAGCTCATTCAAATTGGCTATACGGTATAACGGTGCCAGCATCAGCACACGCTCTCCGGCTGCTATCATTCTTTCAATCACAACTCCTGAAATAGGCGCATAGACATTTAACAGACCACTTAATTGATGCGTTTTATTTAGTCGATCAATTTCACTATTTGTCATCCCTGCTATGCTCAACAGTTGTTTTTGTTCATTAACACCAGCAACAAATAAATTATATTGGCTTTGCGTTTCTTGCCACCGTCTATCGGCGATAACACCCTCCCCTACTAACTTTTTATCACGTTGATAAGCAAGCGAACCTAACTGCAATTCATTAACGGCTTTAAGATATGAACGTTGCATGGACAATAAATCAGGACTGTTAAGCTGAGCCAATAAATCTCCTTTTTTTACCTGATCACCTTTTGTAGCAATCAATTTACTGACCAAACCAACCTGAGAAGCACTGACAATATATTCTTGAGTTGTTGGTACAACGACTTTTGCCGGTGCATTTAACAAGGGAATTTGTTTAACAAACTCCAATTTTCCGACTGCTATCCCTAAATTATCCAATTGATCTTTTGACAATTGAACAGTATTTTCAGCACTTGCCATTGGAGAAAACATCCCTAAACAGCCTATAAGATTCAATATCAGAAAATAGTTATATCGTCTCATGGCATGTCTCCAACAGCATGGTTATAAGCGGCTATATCTCGTTGCATTATTACTGCACGTTCTTTAGCGTAGAGAGTAGCTTGCTGTGCTTGAGATTGAATTTTTAATAATTCCAAGAGATCAATCTCCCCAACAGAAAATGCCAGGTTTTTCATGCTCAATAATTCTTCTGCTATTTTTTGATGTTCTTTGGCATTATTTAATTCAACGGTATTAACTTCCAGATTATGCACTGCCTCATGATGAGCCTGCTCCAAATTTCGATATAGCTGTTCACGTTGAGAAGTTAATTGTGTTAATTCAATATTTAACGCAGCAATTTGCGGTTGTGTGTGCGCACCACCACCAAAAGGCACGATTACACCGACATTAAAAAATTCGGCATGATTGCTACGCTGATCGATACCTTCATCACTCAAGATACCTGCAATCAGATTGGTTTGCCCTGAACCTATGGCTTTTATGGTTTTAATCTCGGCTTCTTTACGCTCGATCTGATTATCAATAGCCGTTATTGCCGGATGATTTTGCTCAAGTTCTTTCAAATCCACCAGTTTTTCTTCATGATCGCTGGGTATTTTTGTTATTCGGGTGATAGATGTATAACGCTTGCGTGCATGCATTAATTCTGCTTCAGCATTTATAAATCCTGACCTCTTTTGGAAAAATTCAGTTTGCGCCAGTAATTCATCGGATCTGGGCAAATCGCCTAACTCAACTCGACGTTTAATGGTCGCCAATAGTTGTTTATAAGTTTCTTGATTATCATTTGCCTGCTCATAACGATTTTTTGCCAAAGCAATGTCCCATAAAGCGCCTCTTACCAATCCTGCAAGCCTTAATTTAATTGCTGATGCCTGTAATTCTGCGCCTGCTTCAACCTTTTTTGCTAATTCTCGCTGCGCATCGCGTTGTCCGAAATTCCATACTGGCACCATGACATTCGCTGTCGCATAATTTAATCTGAAAGAATACATCGACTGATAACCAACAGCTATTTGTGATGCCCCTGCCGTCCAACTATTACTGCGCGCCTCAATGGCTGCCGCTTCTTCTTCCATCGCAGTAATTACATCAGCATCCGGATGGGTGTCCATGGTGGCATCAACCACTTTAGATATGGTCAATGTTTTATCTATATCAAGAACATCACGATGATAAACAACAGATGCCGGATTAATCATATCCCAGGTATTACCTTGAGCGAATATTGGACTGGGCGTAAATTGTAAAATTGCCACTGCAAAAACAATATGGCCAAGCGTAAAGCTTGTCATGTGTTTCCTAAAACAATTTAAAAAAAACATAAGGGAAACTCAATGCGGAGTTATCCGCGTTATGGGTAGCTATATAAAATCGGGACCGATTTAAAAAAATATCTTGTACACGTCTTTTAAATCAAAAGAATGCTTATTGAACAGGCGGTGCCCGTGAGGAATGAGCTGAACTTAATGAAAGGTAATTAATCTGTTTTAAGTGCGGAGAAAAATCAGTATCTAACTTAGAAGCTCCGGCATTAAATACTACATCTTGCTGGTGAAGGAAATAACTACTCTCAGAAGTGATCAAATGTTTGTCTTGATTTCTCTTAACGCCAAGATCAATCACGACAATCATGCCATCTACACTAACATTATGTTGCAATGATTTTATTTCAGGCGCTATTAAACCAAAATATTCACTACCAGAGAGCTCAAGCCCAGGGACATGCAAGCCCTGCTTTAAAATATGTTCACTCGCATGAGCATGTACCAACGGTGCAATGAGTTGCAACAATGTTAGAACAATGATTAAAAATCTGCGCTGTATTGAAAACATGTGAACAATGCTATAGTAATAGGAGAAAATTAACAACTTAGGCAGTAACTTTAGCTTTCAATTATATGCCTAATTTTTAATTTAGCCTGACAATTTTATTTAACCCGGTGTTTATATGAAAAAACTTACCCGTATTATCGCTCTGTTATTAATAGCCTTATCGTTAAGCATTGGCATCTTGTCTGATGCCAATGCCAAACGTTTTGGAGGTGGTGGTTCTTTTGGCGGGCGCTCTTCTTACAGCGCCCCCTATCAACGCTCTGCGATACCACCAGGCCGTTCGCCCTCTCAGCAACAAGCAAACGCCCAAAATCAAACTGCAAGACAAGGAATGACAAATCGTGGCGGTCTAATGGGTATGCTGGGTGGCTTAGCATTAGGCGGTTTATTGGGTTCGATGTTCTTTGGCGGAGCTTTTGAGAACTTTAACTTTATGGATATACTTATTTTTGGCGGCGTTGCCTTTTTACTTTATAAATTATTTGCCGCTAGGGCTCGGAATACTCAGCCTAATGCTTATAACCGCACTACAAATGATCTTGGAGGATCGCCAGTAAATCAAACTGAGACCGCCGGCTTTAATACCGATGTTTTATTTAAAAAAGACCATCAATTCACCACTGGATCTTCCACTCAAGAAAGCACCAGTCTTAACAATACGATTGTTATTCCTGAAGGTTTTGACCAGTCAGCTTTTTTATCAGGTGCTAAGATAGCTTTTACTATGCTACAAAAAGCGTGGGATGATCGTGATCTATCTGAAATAAGAGGCTTATCAACAGATAAAGTATTTGCTGAAATTCAAGAGCAAATAAAAGCATCAAATACTGACAACCATACTGATATACTAAAACTAAACGCAGAGCTGTTAGAAATAAGAGAAGTAGGAACAGAACTAGAAGCCACCGTACTTTTTGACGTTATCATGCGCGAAGATATCAACGCACAAACTGAACAAGTAAAAGAAATATGGCATTTTATTAAACCCAAAAATAGCATTCAGCCCAAGTGGCTTTTAGATGGCATTCAGCAACTAGAAGATTAAATTTCCATTATTTTCTAGACAAGAAACAACTAATTAGCTGCCTATTACCTCACCAAACATCTAACTTAGGAGCGAGAGTAAATTAACTGTTGCTCGCTCCTATTTGCTAATTAATTTTTATATTAAATTACACGAACAGACAATACCCCATCGATAGACCTTATACGCTCCAATATTTCAGGAGGGGCGTCGGCATGAATATCGACCAAAGTGAACGCGTAATCTCCTCGTGACTTATTCAAAAGATCCAATATATTGAGTCCAGCCTCACCCAATACAGATGAAATATGACCGACCACACCCGGAACATTTTGATTTGCTATACAAATACGCACACCTTCACTACTTGGCGCAACAACAACTTCTGGAAAATTAACCGAATTACGAATACAGCCATACTCCAAAAACTCACGCAACTGATCTGCCACCATGGCCGCACAATTATCTTCGGCTTCTTCAGTAGATGCTCCCAAATGCGGTAACACAATCGCTCGAGGATGATTTATCAAAGCTGGTGTCGGAAAATCACAAACGTAGGCATGCAAAGCACCCGAGTCTAGTGCCTCCACAACAGCAGCTTCATCTACCACGCCTGCACGAGAAAAATTAATTAAGGTTGCACCTTTCTTAATATTCTTTATATGATCTTTGCTAAACAAATTTTTGGTTTTTTCATTCAGCGGTATGTGGAGACTAATCATATCTGCACGAGAAACCAAATCATCAATACCGGTCGCTGGTATTGCTGATGAAGTGAGTTTCCATGCGTTCTCAAGTGACATGAAGGGATCGAATCCAACAATATTTAAACCTAAGGCAGCCCCAGAATTAGCGACTCTAACACCAATCGCACCCAAGCCCAATACGCCCAACGTTCTGCCGGATAATTCAAAGCCGGCAAAATGTTTTTTGTTCTTCTCAATTTCGTTACTAATGCTCTTCTCGTCACCTTCCAAATTATTTACGAAATTTAACGCAGGAACAATGTTTCTAGCAGCCAAGAGCATTCCAGCAATAGCCAACTCTGCCACTGCATTTGAATTAGCACCCGGGGCATTAAATACCGGGATACCACGTTTTGTATACTCATCTACAGGTAAGTTATTTACCCCTGCACCAGCACGACCCACGGCCTTAAGCGAGGTTGGAATCGACTGCTCATGTAAACTAAAAGAACGTAACATAATAGCATCTGGATTTTCAATTTCCGGACCCACTTTGTAGCGGCTTTCTGGTAGCCTGTCTAAACCGGCAGGTGATATATTATTGTAGGTCAAAACGTTAAACATCTATTTACCCTTGTTTATTATTAAATTCATAATGAATACACATAGCGCATTCACGTAACTCGTACCAATTTAGATTAAGCAGAATCTGCCTATAACAGCCCTCCCTCTATCCAAGTTGACGACAATACCTATCTACACAAAAGCTAAAAGCAATTTCAACGGGTAATTATATCTTTTTTATAAGGCGCATGATTCATTGTTTAGCCTAAAAATCAAAGTCAGCTTAAACATAACTCTTCCCCAAAAACTTATTGATTACAACAAGACCATAAAAGAAAATTCAAAACTAATAGAACGCTACTAAATATATCAAGCAGGGGAGTGAGAAGATATTTGGAATTATTCATGAG
>CAJAHC010000238.1 GCA_903939355.1 uncultured Methylococcaceae bacterium
ATTAAATTTGGTCATTCCTATTAAATAATTACGGATTTGTAATATTTTCCTCCGGTAAAAATCCGCCCGCTTGCATAGTCCACATACGGTGATATAAGCCATTCTGAGCCAATAATTGGTTGTGTTCACCATCCTCTACAATCCGACCTTGATCAAACACCAAAATTCGATCCAGATGTGCAATCGTAGATAGGCGGTGAGCAATAACGATAACCGTCTTTCTACCCATGGCAAGATCTAAATTTTCCTGAATAGTTCTTTCAGTCACAGAATCCAGACTCGATGTCGCCTCATCCAGAATCAAAATAGGTGCATCTTTCAGTAAAACACGCGCAATTGCAATTCGCTGGCGCTGTCCACCGGATAATTTTACGCCACGCTCACCTACTAAAGAATCATAGCCATCAGGTATTATTTTAATAAATTCATCGGCATGTGCTTGTTTTGCTGCTACTTGGATTGCTTTATCAGTTACATCCAAACGCCCATAAGCTATATTCTCTTTAAGACTACGATGAAACAAACTGGGATCTTGCGGTATCAAGCTGATCTGCTCATGAAGCGAGTCTTGCAAGACTGACTGAATGTCCGCACCATCAATCAAAATTTGTCCACTTTGTGGCTGATAATTACGTAATATCAAACTTACAAACGTCGATTTTCCAGAGCCTGAAAAACCTACTAAGCCAACTCGCTGCCCCGCATCAATAACGACATTAAAATGATCAAACACAGAACGTTTGGAATCATAGCTAAAACACACATTATGAAACTCAATTCGACCCTGTTTTATTATTAAAGGTAAAGCGCCTGGTATATCAACAATTTCATGTGCCTGAACGATAGTATCTACACCATTTGCAATGTTACCCACGTATTCAAAAAACTCTAAAAAACGCCGAGTTAAGTTACGTGCATCATTGATAATAAGCAATGCCAAGCCAATACTCATAGTAAAGGCGCCTACGCTGATTATATTGCTGCCCCATAAAGTTAACGCATAATAAACTGTACCAACCTTTAGTAATGCCGCAGCAATAAATTGAAACCATCGTATACGTTCCATATACCAAAAAGTGCGTCGACCCGACTTAACTTCCGTTTCCAGAAAACCATCTAGATAATCCCGTTCAAAATGTAAGCGTGCAAACAATTTCGCATTAAGAATATTGGTTACTGCATCGACTATCTTGCCGTTAACCTGACTACGAGTTGCTGCGTAACTTTGCGCATAGGGTTGGCAACGCATAGCCAAAAAATATGAGAGACTTACATACACAAATACCCAACCTGCAACCAATAATCCTAAGCCCTGATTTACGTTTAATAATAAAGCAACAGAAACTGTAAAAGTCACCAAAATAGGCCAAAAATCACATAATACCGACCAAACCGTATGATTGACACTCATCGCTGTTTCACTAATTCGATGAGCTAATGCGCCGGCAAAATGACTACTAAAATAGCGAGGCGCATGATATTGCAAATAAGCGTATAACGCTTTTGTCGTATATTGGCGTAAACGAGGTCCCATAATTATCAATATTGCACCGCTCGCCCTGCTAAAAAATATTTCAGCCAGATTCAAACCAGCCAACAATAATAATGGCTCACGTAAGTTTTCCAACAGTGGCGTACCCTCTCCTTTAGCTACGGCATCCATAATTTCTTTAATCGCATAAGGCACCAAAATACCACCTGCAGCCTGCCCAGTTTCCATAAGCAACATTAATATAATCCAACCCTTAAAACGGGCCAGACAATGCAAAATAAACCGAATAGTACCGGTTGGTAAAGAGGGGGCGTCTGGAGCTCTTTGAAAATCCGTATTCTTGGCCATGTCGTTAAGAGTAACCAACAATTAATCGGGCACCTGAAAGCATAATAGTCCTGTAGTTTGGAGAGACTTAAGTAGGTTGGTAAAAGTGATACTCGTTAAATATGATAGCCTAGATTAATAGCTTCTATTCAGGGAAAATAGTCTTTGATCAATCTTATTCGTAATTGACATGAATTTATTGATAGCAATCTATGAACAAGTTTCAGCCACCTTTTCCGTTTACAAGCCAGCTAGCACAATCTTCCCCTAACTCACTGATAGCACGTGCCTCATATTCAGCAGCGTCATCAGCAGTTAACGTATCCCTCCAACGACCATTTACACCCTTGTTAATGAAGATCTCAGCACCGCCATCCCAAAATGCCGCGCCTAAGGGTACACTTCTGGTTGCGTTCTTTTTCATCCACTCGAATGAACAGTATTCCAAGATATCAGCCCATCTTGCTTCATCAATAGGAATATCAAGAAACTGCGCAATACGACGCATTTCTCCAGGCATATTAGCTTTAAGATCGTTGAAATGGATGAAAATAATATTTGGTAAGTTTCGTAGTTGCCACCAAGTACGAACATTGTCCCAAAATGGCCAGAAAGGATGTCCATCTCGATCCATCCAGTCACGCCAATATTGGCGAATGTCTGAAGGTGGTTGCTCGATGGGCGGACCTACCCGCCCTGGCGTATCATTCAACGCAGCATACCAACTTTGATTAGCATTGATGTGGTGGTTATACAGACTCCAAAGAACATCTCGACCATCTCGAGCTATGTAAATATATTTCGCCTTGAATGAATAAACCAGCGCATCTGCAGGAAGATGTGTTTTCAAAACCCTGCGATGTGTCTGCGCTTCTACGAACGGTAACTTTACTTGCTTTGGTGGCACACGCAGGTCTAACCAAGGCGATATTTCGGCTACTGCCAAAGATGGATCTCCATTAAAAAGTAACTGGGCCACGATTTGTTGCATCCAAGTGGTACCTGATTTAGCATAAGAAGCGATAATGATGTCATTGTTTCGAAATTGAAAATCATTCCAGATCGTGGAATCAAAGTGATGATTTTGCAACTCTCTAAGCTTTGTAGGCCTTGCTACTTGTTCGGACATGATTCCTTCCCTTTCTATTTGTTAAATCGTAAATAAACTCTACTGTTATGAATATTGATCAGTTATTATCTTTAACTTGGTTTATTTATATACCAGAGCGATTACAGTCTCAACAATTTTCTAAATGAACCGTATAGGTTAAATTGGATAATCTACATTTTAAGCATGATAAACTACTATCCATAATTGATAACTTTCAGCTCTGGGACGTCTTTATTTAACAAAAGTACGCTCAGATTTTAAACATTACGCTAACAACTATAAATTATGTTTGATTCTTCAGGAAAGCCGCTAATAATGGGTATTTTAAATGTTACTCCAGACAGTTTCTCTGATGGCGGACATTTTAACAACATCACTTCTGCATTAATGCAGGCCGAAAAAATGTTAAATGATGGCGTTGATATTATTGATATTGGCGGCGAATCAACTCGACCTTATTCCATTTCGGTTTCTTCCGGCGAACAAGTTCAGCGAGTCATACCAATCATCAAAGCCATACGAACACAACTGTCAAGCACTGTGCAAATTAGTATTGATACTCAACTAAGCACTGTGGCTAAATTAGCTTTAGCTGAAGGGGCAAATATCATTAACGATATTTCTGCTGGCCACAATGATCCCAATATACTTAACGTTGCTGCAGACTACGACTGCCCGATTATACTGATGCATATTAAAGGCACTCCTCAAACAATGCAGGATAATCCAAGTTACGACAATGTCGTTTCCGATGTGCTTGCAAGTTTACATATAAGTGCAGAGCGAGCAAAACAGGCCGGCATCAAACAAGACAAAATTATTCTCGATCCCGGCATTGGTTTTGGCAAAACAATTGAGCACAATCTAAAACTTCTAGGACATTTAAAACAATTTGTCGAAACTGGATATCCAGTTTTATTGGGGACAAGCCGAAAAAAGTTTTTAAATACTATAACGGCTACAAAAAAGCTCGAAGACTTAGCCCTTGCTACTTCAATAACAACTGCACTAGCTGTAATGGCTGGCGTTAAAGTACTACGTGTTCATGATGTGAAAGAAAATAGACAAGCATTAGATATCGCTTGGGCAATTAAACAAAGTTCTTATTAGTTTGCTTTGATGCTTTTCATGATAATCATGGCTTGCCAATATGCGATTCCGAAAGTTCAAAGAAACGCTTGGATTCATCAATGCCCAATAGAATGCTTGATTGATCATCAAGTTTGATGAGGGCGTCTCTTCCCTACAGCTTCATGTTATTTATAGCTCCATTTTAAATGCTGTAGCTAATACATTAAAACTAATAACACAGAAACTTAAGGTGAATCATGGAACTCAAATGGTTATTGTTATTTATCCCCATAGGAATGGGATTGTCATGGTTTGAAGCTAACCCAATTGTTGTATTTATAGCTTCTGCCTTAGCAATTATACCGCTTGCCAAGTTGTTGGGAGATGCCACTGAGGAGCTGGCGCAATCATTAGGCTCTACAAAAAGTGGACTACTTAATTCTACCATGGGTACTGTTCCAGATATCATTATTGGTTTTTTTGCGTTGCAACATGGCCTAATTGATATGGTAAAGGCTTCAATTACCGGTGCTCTAATCGGCAATTTATTATTTGGACTTGGCCTGTCAATTTTAGTAGGTGGATTAAAAACAAGAAATGAACTCAAGTTCGACCGCAATAATATTCATTTATATAGCGGACTCCTTTTATTGGCAACCGTTAGTCTGATTATCCCTGCAACATTTGAGCACACTGTAAAATCAGATGCAGAAATCAGCTTATTAATATCCATCGTTTTGATCACCATGTATCTAATCAGTCTGTTATTTACACTAACCAATAAAGCAACCCTCCCGGACTATTTAATACCAATTGATCAGCCTATATCAGAAAAAAATAGCCCAGTTAAAACTAATCCACTCGTAGTATTACTTTTTGTTGGAATAGGTTTGGCGGTGATGAGTGAAATAATGACCGACTCTATCGGACCCACAGCAAACAGCTTAGGATTTAGTTCTCTTTTTGCAGGTATTTTTTTACTAGCACCTGTTGGCATGGTATCAGAGCTCATCAACTCAATTCGATTCGCTCGCCAAAATCAATTGGACATGTCACTCGCAATCACTATGGGATCAAGTACTCAAATAGCACTTTTAGTAGCGCCATTATTAGTTTTTTTTGGGTTGGCCACAGGACAACATATGGATTTATTGTTTTCTAAGTTCGAGGTTATCGCTATTGTTTTATCCGTAGTGACAGTTAACCATATTCTTCAATTAGGATCTGTTCACTGGATTTCCGGGCCGAAATTGATAGCCATCTATCTAATATTGGGTATAGCTTTCTTTAATATCCCATAACAACTTTATCTCTAATATACTTAATGTTTACCAGAAATGCCTAAGACTTTACTATAGCTGAGTTTTTTAAATTCCTCTTTTATAATTTGCGTTTTTCTACTTCTATTTATTTTTCACAACTGTGCTTTTATATGGATTATCCTACTGAAAAAAATAGCTTTCTTCTTAAGCATGCTCTACTTCTTAAAAACAGCTATCATCGCTTACTGTTAAAAGACTTAATGCCAGATAACCTTTCCGATAAAAAATTCGCCAAGCAATTGTTCCATGCACCTTTTGCTGTTGCCTCGCATGATACGTCAAGTGATCCGTTATTCAATTATGCTAATCTGAAGGCTTTGGAATTGTTTGAATTGAATTGGGAAGAATTAATCCTATTACCTTCAAGATTCTCCGCAGAACCTGTCAATCAAGCCGAACGAGAGCACTTACTTTCTAAAGTGACAAAAAAAGGTTACATTGATCATTATGAAGGCGTACGTATATCGACTACCGGCAACCGTTTTATGATAAAAAATGCCGTAGTATGGAATTTGAATGATGATCAGGGAATCTATAAAGGACAAGCTGCTTGTTTCGGGGAATGGGAATTTATTTAATTATCCTATCGACAATAGCTCATTAATTTATAAAGTAGCTTTACACAAAATCTCTTACACTCTTAATGGTAGATGCAAGTATAACTATTTTCTGAAGACCATTAGATCGATTGCACGGCTTTTTTAGGAGACGATCAAGAAGATTACTTAATAAACATCTCGAACATATCGCTTATCTTTTTTTAGTTGATTTACATAGTCTATAGCTTGTTGTTCAGAAAGTTTACCGTGCTTGGCTATTAACGCATGCAAAGCCTGATCGACATCTTTGGCCATTTTGTAAGCATCTCCGCAGACGTAGAAATAACCACCCTGTTCCAACCATAAATACAGCTCTGCACCTTGCTCGTGCATTCTATCTTGCACATAAATTTTGGCCTCTTGATCTCTGGAAAAAGCCAAGTCCAAACGAGTCAATAAACCACTTTTCTGAAAACTTTCCAGTTCATCGCGATATATATAATCAGTTGCTACATTTCTGTCACCAAAAAACAGCCAATTTTTACCTGACGCTTTTCGATAACCACGTTCTTGTAAAAAAGCGCGAAAAGGTGCAATACCAGTCCCTGGGCCTACCATTATGATAGGTAAGTTATCATTTTCAGGCACTCTAAAGACTTTATTAGGCGTAAAAAAACAGCGTACATTAGCTTCTGCATCAACCAAATCAGCCAGAAATGTTGAACACACACCTTTATGATGGCGGCTATAACTGTCATAACGCACACTGGCTACGGTTAAATGTACAGCTTCCGGATATTTTTTTCCACTCGAAGAAATTGAATAAGCTCGATGTTGTAATGGCTTTAAAAGGGCTATAAATTCAGCAGCAGTCAATTCACAGACGGGTAATTGCAGTAATAAATCCAGCGTATCACGCCCCCATAAATAGTCTGCTAATTTTTGCTTATCACCTGACTCAATTATACCGTTAAGATCTTGATCGCCGGAACGCATGGCTATTTCTTCAACCAACTCTTTACTGGGTGTTTTGATCTCAAAATAAATGCGTAAAGCGGTCTCCAACAACATTAAATCGCCGTTGACCGGAACATCTTCATCACCCTTACAACCAATGGCTTTGATAATGTCGGCAACCAGCTTAGGACAGTTTGTCGGCACTACGCATAACGCATCCCCCGCTTCATAACTTAATCCTGAACCAGTGATTGAAACTTCATAATGCCGAATCTCTTTAGAGGAAGAGGAATCTGTTAATAAACGATTAATCACTAAAGTACCGGGGAACGGATTTTTACGATGGTATACCGGTTTGTCTGAAGGTTGCGAATCAGTTTCTGAAATAATTGTAGTGTTTTCACCTGCCATATGTGGAATTACTGAAGTTATCCAGCGCTCTGCCGGCTCTTCATAATCCACATCACAATCGGTACGATCATAAATACGCGTTGCTCCAAGATCAGTAAGCTTATTATCCCAATCTATTCCAGCTTGGCAGAATAAGTCATAACTGGTATCACCCAATGCCAACACTGAATACTTCAAACCTTCAAGTCGGGGCATTACTTCGGAACAAATACTATCCCACAACATTTGAGCATTATCGGGCATTTCACCCTCACCATAAGTACTCGTAATAACCAACAAATAATCAATGGCCAGCAATGCTCCCGCTTCAATTTCATCCATGCATTTTACCAATGGCTTCAAGCCATAAGCTTTAGCAACTGCCCCTGCATCATTTGCGACGGCCTCAGCACTTCCTGTTTGACTGCCATACAGTATGGTAATGGTGCGACTATCAGTTTGAGTTGAAAAACTGGCACTCTGAATCATGTGCGCATGCATGCCGGCAAAAAAACCGCTTAACCATGCGCGCTGTCCTTCGTTGTAGGGAGCATCAATTGGGAGTTGAGATAATTTCATTTAAGTTACTAACAATTAGATATTATTTAAGTGTCCTGTTTCACAAAGTCAACAACACGAATTTTTAATTACAAATATAAATTGGGGGTTTCTTTTACCGTATCATTATCTGGTAACAATATAACCCAATCTATATTTTATTTATGTGACAACTAAACCCATCAAGCTGGTTGCTCATTCGATATTGACTGAACAATACCCAAGCCAAGAAGTCCGGCCAAATATTCTTCTATACAAGGAATACCGACCAAAGCTTGTTTATTAATCTTATCCTGATCCATAATCCAGGCAGTAGAGCCTATAGAATAAATACTTTGTACTGAGCGCTTAATCAATGCTGTTTTGTAATCATTAAGACGCTTACTGGCTAATAAAAC
>CAJAHC010000239.1 GCA_903939355.1 uncultured Methylococcaceae bacterium
CCCTGCATAATAAGTCAGTTTATTAAGTATCCTTGGAAGTGGCTTAATAACAATCTCTTCAGTATGTTCAATTGAGTCAACAATTAAACCAAATTGGTTTGCACCAGAATGAAGAACCAAGAAAATACTATGATCGCTCCCAATAACATTTTGTGATTTATCTCCTGTGATTTCAGACATCTTAAGAATGGGAATAAGATTTCCCCTCAGTCGATATACAGTGTTACCCATGATTTTTTCAATTTGCAATTCATCACCCGGACGAATTAAAATCACTTCACGTAATTCGGAATGAGGTATTGCAAATCTATTATCACCAATCCGAACTATCAAAGACGACATAATGGCCAAAGTAGTTGGCAGATAAAAAGTTATCTTGGCCCCCAAGCCACTTTTTGTTTCTAAATCCAGCACCCCTCCTAATTTCTCTACCGTTGATTTCACAACATCCATGCCTACGCCACGCCCCGATAAACTAGTGATGGAATCTACCGTTGATAAGCCAGGATTAAATATTAAATTAGCTGCTTCAATATCACTCATTGATGCTGCTTGTAGTGGAGAAATCAAACCTGTTTTTAACGCTTTTAATTTAACTTTTTCCGTATCGATACCCGCTCCATTATCTTCAATGGTAATTGATACTTGCCCTCCTTCATTTTTAGCTTCCAGCCAAATTGTGCCGGTTGGATCCTTGCCATTTACTATTCTTAATGGTGAGCTTTCTATACCATGATCACAGCAGTTTCTAATAAGATGAGTAAGAGGGTCAGATAGGGATTCAATAATACTTCTGTCTAATTCGGTTTCTTCACCTTTAACAACCAATTTTATCTGTTTATTTACCTGCTTAGATAGGTCACGAACGATACGATTAAATTTGGTAAATGTTCCACCTATGGGCTGCATTCTCGTTTGCAAAACGACTTGCTGTAAATCTGAAATCAAATGAGCCATAGATGAAAGAGCAATTTTATTATCCGAATCTGCAAACTGTCGGAGTAGTTGATTTCTTCCAACCACTATTTCACCGGTTAATTCCATTAGCCTATTGAGCAAATCAACTTTGACTCTAATAGTTTCATTTTGTGGTTGATTTGTATCCGGAGGGGGGGAATGTATTGATTTTATCTCTTCATCTAGAGTGAATTCAGTTTCTGTTTTAAGAGATCGGTCTTCAGGTTGAAGTCCAATGTCTTCATCCATAATTAAATCAGATACTTGGCTCTTTTGTCGTTCTACATCTAGAGAAGTCGAATCTTTAGATTGAATTTGCGATTCTGCTTCAATAGGCACTAAATGCTTCACATACCGCTGTGGCGACTCAAAGGTTTCGCTACTTAGACTTCCACTTAATAAATCTGCACAGATCTCTTGAATATCATAACTTTTGCCATAATCCTCAGACTCTTGCATATCCTTTAATCCATCACATGCTGCAAAAAAAGTAGGAATCATCTTTATATCAAAGACTAACTCCCCTTCTCTAATTTTCATTAAAATATCTTCAAACAGATGGGATAATTCGGTAATTTTGGTTAAACTAAAAAAACCACAGCCTCCTTTGATAGTATGCACCGCACGAAAGAGCTTATTTATTACATCAATGCTAAATTGATTCTCAAGTTCCTGTAAGCCTTGTTCAAGATCAATCAAACGATCTGCCATCTCAGCAAGAAAATTTTTAAACACCTCATCGTCAATATTCACTTAACTTATGCACCATAATTTTCTGCCACACTGAAGTTATGCATTTAAATGTTCCCCAAAAAAACGCACAGTTGTCTTATTGGTTTCGTATTAATAGCCATAACCAAATGATAATGTGTAGCATATGCTATGCCATATCTTCAAGCACACTTAAAGGCTTGTAAATCCAATGTTTAATTGTTACTAATTTATTTTAATCTGCAATTGTTGAGCTACTTTGGTGCGTTTTTGGCTCTTTATTGCACCTTCTTGGGTCAATAATTAGCGCTTTGTTGTGAGGTCGAGTCATGTTTTTTCTTATTGCCAGGCTATGGTCACTAAAACCATAGTACTTTGTACTTGGACAGATTCTTGCTTGAATTTAAAAATATTGTGTTTTTCAGCACTAACAAATAGCTTTACTGTTAATAAATAACGCAATAATTTACCTTATTGAATTTGTAATCAGCCACAGGCTTTATTTTTTAATATGGAAACAATTTTAACTTTTTTTATAAGAAACCCTAATGTCTCAATCTGAATCATTTTTGAACGATTTTAGTGATTTTGCCTTCCAGCATAACCAATTCAGTCTCCTACTTATTCTGTCGGTAGTGTTGACAACTGCATTATGGCTAAGGTGTCCGCATGATCGCAAGACAGTTATCACTTCATTAATCTTATACTGTGTAGCTTTCACCAGTCTTATGTTAAGTGGCATATTAACTACGTTACATTTGATATCTCTAGGCCAGGGCTTACATGAAGCAAGTATATTATTTTGTGGAATTGCTGTAATCAGGATATTTGGTTTATTTTTGTTTCACTTAATACTGCCTTTATGCCGTGTTAATCTGCTAAGTATCATAGGCGACTTATCTGTATTTGCGGCTTATGGAGCGTGGCTTTTGATTTATCTTCATCAAGCTGGTTTGAATCTATCAGAGATTGTTGTGACATCATCTGTATTAACAGCTGTATTGGCATTCTCAATGCAAGATACCTTAGGCAATATTCTTAGTGGGTTATCACTGCAATTAGATAATTCGATTAAATTAGGAGATTGGGTAGAAATTGATGATATTAAAGGCCGTGTTTCAGAAGTTCGCTGGCGATATACGGCTATAGAAACTCGAGACTGGGAAATGGTTGTAATCCCAAATAGTTTATTGATGAAAGGCAGATTTACTATTCACGGACGACGTAAAAATCAACCTTTACAATGGCGAAGGTGGGTAACATTTGATGTAGGCTATAATTATCTCTCTGGCCAAGTTATCGAAACTGTTCAAAATGCTGTAATAAACGGCCATATTAAAAACGTTGCCGATACGCCTAGCCCTAATTGTATTCTAATGGATTTAAATCCAAGCGCTGCACATTATGCATTGCGTTATTGGTTAACTGATATTGAGCTTGATGATTCTACAGATTCGGCAGTACGCTCAAGAATCTACGCAGCACTACAAAGATCAGGTATGGATTTAACTTGTCCACAACAAAATATACATTTGACATATAAAGATGATAACTATCAACAAAACAAGCAGATGCTTCTTTTTAAAGAACGAATGGAGGCCTTAAATGAACTTGAATTATTTAACGTTCTAAATGACAGAGAAATGGCTGAGGTTGCAGAAAAGTTGGTTTACACTCCTTTTGCACATGGCGATACAATAATGCGACAAGGTGAACTTGCCAATTGGCTTTTTATAATAAAAAGTGGGGTAGCAGATATATTTTTAGAAACCCCAGATAGTGAGCGTCGATTAATAAGCACTACTAATGGTCGCTGTTTTTTGGGAGAAATGGGTTTAATGACTGGCGCTCCGCGAAGTGCAACAGTGATTGCC
This sequence comes from uncultured Methylococcaceae bacterium, assembly GCA_903939355.1. Taxonomy (GTDB): domain Bacteria; phylum Pseudomonadota; class Gammaproteobacteria; order Methylococcales; family Methylomonadaceae; genus Methylobacter_C. Next base: position 3,543 of record CAJAHC010000239.1, read on the forward strand.
AAGACAGACGTTATAGCTTATCGGTTAGATAAAGAATCATTCCAAGAGATATTAATCAGACGCCCTGATCTTGCTGATGAAATTAGTAAACTGTTAGTTAGTCGTCTCTTTAGTATTAACAATTTACAACTCCAAATAGATAGTGAAACACGCACCAAAATGATGGCAGAACAACAAAATAGTTTTCTTTTGCAAATTCGTGGATTTTTTGGATTGGTTTAAATTGAGGCTATCTCTAAATAACACTTATTTGATGCAGTAAATTTGTCTTTAACCTTAGTCTCCAATTAATTGGAATTAAAAATGAATCAAAAAAAGCTAATCTATAGCTTCTTGAAATTTACAAGCCTAGCTATGTTAATTTCTAATTACAGCTGCTCTTCTAGACCATTGGAAATAGATTCATCTGAGGTGAAAAATTTTTCAAATTACGAATTATGTGGCATTTTGGAAAAAAGTCGTTATAGCGAATCGGCTAAAAGTATAGCACTAAGAGAAATTGATAAACGAAAATACAATTGTGCTGAAGATTTTGAGGAAATTATTACTGATAACCCTAAAGGGATAAAGATGGGTAATTAGATCTTA
>CAJAHC010000240.1 GCA_903939355.1 uncultured Methylococcaceae bacterium
CAATCACCCTGGGGATTAGGTCGACCTGGATGGCATATTGAATGTTCAGCAATGTCTACTTGTTGCCTTGGCAATCATTTTGATATTCATGGTGGAGGTATGGATCTTCAATTCCCTCACCATGAAAATGAAATAGCTCAGTCCGAAGGTGCAACGGGTGAGAAGTTTGTTAATGTTTGGATGCATAATGGTTTTGTTCGTGTTAACGAAGAGAAAATGTCCAAATCGCTGGGTAACTTTTTTACCGTGCGTGAAGTATTAAAACAGTACAAACCTGAAATAATACGTTTTTTTATTCTCTCCAGCCATTACCGTAGTCCTTTAAATTATTCCGATGAACAATTGAATGATGCCAGCGCGGCACTAACTAGGCTTTATACCGCCTTACGTGACTGTACTATTGTAAATGCCGACATAGATGTTGAATATAAAGTTCGTTTTGAAGAAGCCATGAATGACGACTTTAATACACCTGTGGCCGTCTCAGTTCTCTTTGATCTAGCTAGAGAGCTTAATAAGGCAAAAGAAGCAGATATAAATAGATCACATTGTTTGTCATATACACTAATACAGTTAGCTGGTTTATTGGGCCTGTTGCAAGATGATCCTGAAAGGTTTCTAAAAAGCGGTGTTATTGATAATGCCGATATTACCGATGACTTTGTTGAACAACAAATTCGTGCTCGTTTGAAAGCAAAGCAAGCCAAGAATTGGTTGCTGGCGGATGAAATTCGAGATGCATTAAAAGGTCAGGGAGTTATTCTAGAAGATGCGCCCAATGGCTTAACGAGTTGGCGAAGAGAATAATATAACTCCCACTTAACATTGAGTAAGGAGTTAGTCGGGTTGTAATAAAGCGATATCATATCAATTTTATCTACGCACTCAGCATGTAATCAATTAAGTAACTGTATCTCATGAGCGAAATTAAAGAAAACTCAATTCAAATCTTTCTAGATCAATTAGCAAGCCGTTCTGCCACTCCCGGTGGTGGTAGTGTTGCTGCTTTGATGGGCGCTCAATCAGCTGCTTTGATTAGTATGGTTTGTAATTTAACTATTGGTAAACCTAAGTATGCTGAAGTTGAAGCAGAAATGCAGACTTTATTACTTAAAACTGAGGCCTTACGGGAAAAGCTAACGAAGTTGATTAAAGCAGATATTGATGTGTTTAATGATTTAATGGAAGCCTATGGACTACCAAAACAAACGGACGACGAAAAAAAAGTACGATCTGAGGTGATTCAGACTGTATTAAAATCAGCTACTGAAGTGCCATTAGACTGTGCCAGATTATGTGCAGAGTTAATTGTTATGAGTCGTTGTGCTGCCGATAAAGGCTACGTTGGTGTTATCAGTGATGCCGGTGCTGCGGTAATGGCCGCTTATTCAGGCTTAAAAAGTTCAGCGCTTAATGTCTACATTAATACAAGTAGTCTTAACGATCAGGCCATTGCTAAAGCTAAGCTAGCTGAGCTGGATGCAATTATGAAAGGTGCTGATTTAGCAGTAGAAGAAATATATCAGATGGTTAAAGTTAGGCTATAACTAAATTCTCTATTTAGAGTAAAAAATAATTGACGATAAGGGGATGTATCGTCATAATAGCTAGCTCTTCAAGGGTGATTTTGTAATTAAAAAATTCTTAAAGAGATATCGGGATGTAGCGCAGTTTGGTAGCGCGCCTGCTTTGGGAGCAGGATGTCGGGGGTTCGAATCCCTCCATCCCGACCAGTTTAGCGCTTGTAGCTCAACCGGATAGAGCACCGGCCTTCTAAGCCGGGGGTCGCAGGTTCGAGTCCTGCCAAGCGCACCATTATTAAAAAATCCAATGTTATGGTGAGCGTAGCTCAGTTGGTAGAGTCCCGGATTGTGATTCCGGTTGTCGCGGGTTCGAGCCCCGTCGTTCACCCCATTAAATCAAGTACTTAAGCGATATTTACAACATTTGCTTTTATACTTGCAACCGATTTTGCAACTTTAGCATTGCCTGCAAATTTTGCTAAATGTTCAGGCGCCAAGTGCGCATACCGTTGAACCATCTCATAAGTAGCCCAACCTCCCAATTCTTTAAGAATATGAAGTGGTGTTCCATTTTGTACATGCCAACTTGCCCAAGTATGCCTTAATTTTATATGACGATAAAAAATGTTTTTTGCGCATCTGACCGGAGAAAGACCGGAAAAAACAAATTGAATAGCCCCCAGTTTTAAGGTGGAGGCAATCCATTTCAAGGTGTAAACATTTTATTCACAGCCATTTCTGAAGCAGACCTTATCGCTTGATCTGTGTGATGTGCATACCGCATTGATGTTTTCATATTTGAATGTCCTAAAAGTCCCATTAAGTTAGGCATACTGACACCTGCACTCGCTGCAGAAGTAGCGAAATGATGCCTCAAGTCGTGGACGCGGCTGTCCTCGATACCGGCGTCTTTCAATACTCTTTTCCATGCCTTATTTATGTTATTCAAAGGTTTTGATATATCCTTTCCCGGGAATACCCATGGTGAGTCAGGAACACGTAAAATACCTTTCAATACTTCAATAGCCATCGAATTCAAAGCAACCATTCTGGGTTTGGATTTAGTGATCGGCAGGAAAATTCTAGCCTCTTTCAGATCCACATACTCCCAGCGACAATTCAGCACCTCTCTTTTACGTAATCCTGTGAACATCAGTAATTTTAAGGCCGTTGCAGTTTTTTGATTAGGTTCATTGGCGAGAGCATCCAACAGCGCCTTGATCTCATGGAATTTGAAATCTTTACCGATGGAAACAGGCTCAGTGAATTTCTTGATATGCGCACAGGGGTTTTTCTCAATGATGGACCAACTGATGGCAAGATTGAACATTCTCGACAGTAAAGCAAGATGACGATTTGAAGTTGCAGGACTGTGTGTGTTCCTAATCTTGGATTGGTAGGACTCAATGGAAAATCGTGTGATTGCATTGAGCTTTTGATTACCGAATATTGGAATTAGATGGAGTCTTAATTTTGATTCGTCATCCGAATATGAACGTTTGCGTTCAGAAGCATAGGGAAGGTATGTGCTCAGTGCATAGTCTTTGAAAGTGGGTATATCATCTTGCACGGCACGTAGTTGCTTGGGATCATTTCCACGATCTACATCTGCACCATAATTTCTGGCGATGCTTCTTGCTTCATCGACACTGATGCCGGGGAAACTTCCGATTCGTATGGCACATTTACTGCCATTGAAGATATAACGCCAATACCAAGTTCTGAGTCCCGTGGATGAGACGCTCAATTTAAGGCCCGTTGATATAAGGTCTGTGTATTCGGTAGCTTTACTGCCATTATCTGGACCGGATAATTTAAGACAGAGAGCGGGGGTGAATTTAAGTTTTCGATTGGTCATGATTATTTCCTGAGGTAAAAAGGTGTTTGTCCTACTAGAACGAGGACCAG
>CAJAHC010000241.1 GCA_903939355.1 uncultured Methylococcaceae bacterium
AGAACCGGAGATACTAAAGAGTTAGAAGCTTTAATTGCAAAGACCATAGAATCTAAGTAGTCCTTTTATAGTGTTTAAATTAATCAACAGTACGATTGAAAACATCCTGTTTGAGCCAATTTTATCCTAAAAAAATTTGCTCATGAAACGACTAAATACCCAGTTATGAATATAAAAAATTTAGCACTCTATTTTTTATGGGCAATAGGTTTTGGTCTATCTATTTCTTCCTGCACACCAGTAAAACCATGGGAACGTGGCACACTTGCCAAATCTTATATGTCGCTATACACCAATCCGGAACAGCGTATATTTCAAAATCACAATTATAGTAGCCGTGAGGCAACTACTGGCGGAGGATCTGCAAAAGGCGGCGGGTGTGGCTGTAATTAATAAAGGATCCTCCCGATCTTTAAATGCATTAACAGCAGCCGCTTTATGTTTGCCTGGCCTTATCCAAGCACCCGCTCAAGCTGCAGAAGAAGAAGTCAGTTTTGGCTATGGTCATTATCAAGAAGGCCAACGAAATCTTTACGGCGCAAAAAGTAATTTTAATCCAATAGAAGTTGATAGCTTGCTAGGCAGTGGTCAGTTCTTTTTAACTGATAGAATAAAGTTCGCTTTTAATTACACACAGGATACTTGGGGAGGAGCAACTCCGATTGCAAGCGCACCCTTAGCATTTGGTGGGAATGGAGGTTACACAGGCTCTAATTCCAAAACTGATAGTAAGTCCGGTGCGACACCTATTTTAAATAACCCAACAGTTTTATTTGATAAACAATTAAACCCTGTCATATCTGATGGTCAGACTTACAAAGTTAATAATCAGATAGTAGATACCATGGCCTTAGCATCTGCTGAAATACGCCAACAAGGAGATTTTAACATAGTACATAGCTGGGATGATGCTGCCCTTGAGATTGGCGGTGGCACCTCTGTTGAAAGAGACTATGATTCTAGTTTTGGTAATATTAACGGTAGTTGGGATATTAATGGAGGTCTCACTACTTTAAATATGGGTCAAAGTTATACGAATAGTTATACACACGCTACTGTCAATCATGACTCTAGTCCTTATGTAATAATGGACAAAACTTATGATCCCATTAATCAGTCAGAGAACACCTGGTTAGGTAACCCAACCTTAATAACAGGTACAAGAGAAGACTGGGCTACCTCTTTGGGGGTAACTCAAATCATCAATAAAAATACCTTGCTCAATATGGGTGCTGGTTATACTAGAAGCACAGGCTATATGGCAAATCCTTATAAGGCCGTCACTGTTGCTTTTATTGATCCAGCCGCACAAAATACTGACTCGTGTCCTGAAGCAGATTTGGGTCTGATATGCGCCCAAACCAATTCACTACTTGAACAACGCCCCGATCAACGAAACCAATTTAATGGGACTTTGCGTTATGTGCAGCATGTTGATATGGCCGATGCTGCTACGCATGTAGGCTATCGCTTTTTTAAGGATGATTGGGGAATTACTTCGCATACATTGGATGCAGATTGGGTACAACCATTAGGTCGTGGCTGGTTGATTACGCCCAAAGTCCGTTATTATTCGCAAGACCAAGCTAATTTCTATACCCCTTACTTAATAACTAACCAAGCACAATCCACTAATGTAGTAGATACAAATGGCAATGAGGTTATGGTAGATGAAAACAATCCAACAGCACAATATACACATGATCCTAATACAGGAACCTATTTTGACGCACAAGGCACGGATGTTAGTGATTTATATAACAATGGCGATCTTTCTCTAACGAATAAGACAAAGTCTTTCGATCGCAGTAAATTACCAACGCACTATTCTAGCGATTATCGTTTAGCCGGTTTCGGAACGCTAAGTGGTGGCATTAGTCTCAGTAAATTATTCGCAAAAGGAATTGCTCTCGACATAGGCTATGAATATTACACACACCAAAGTGCGTTAAGATTGGGAGGTGGGCAAGGAAATAGCTTCAATAATATGGATTATTGGATGCTTAATGCGGGCATGAAGATAGATCTAGGTGCATTATCACCCCATGGAGGGAGTCATCAAAACCAGCATCATCATGATCATGGAGTACATGCCCCAGCTGGGGTTTTATACGACCACATGCTACCAAATGCGGGCGATATGATGGTGGGATACCGATTTATGTATGGCAGCCAGAGCGGAGATATGTTAAACGGCACACATCATGTTAATAACCAAGCGGTAGTTAATGGCGGCTGTGGAGCAAACCCATGTTTTCTTCAACCTTCCAGTATATCAATGGACATGCATATGCTTGAATTGATGTATGCACCTACAGACTGGTTAACATTGATGTTGATGCCTCAATTTGTCGATATGACGATGAAAATGGAGAGATTGCGAGGCCCAGAATTTGATTCTTTAGCTAATAACAATGCGGGTAATCCAATAGATCCAGCTACAGGAGATCCAACAGATATATCTAGCCATATTACTCATCATGTACAAAATGAAATGCAAGCAGGTGGCTTATCCGATGTATGGATGTATGCACTCTTTAAACTCTTTGATAATGGCACGCATCATGTCCATATTACTGCAGGTCTTAGTGCACCAGTGGGTAACGTAGATGTCCACTTAAGCCGAAATCATCAAGTTGATGGGGGCTATGCCGATTATGGAATGCAATTGGGCAGTGGCACCTGGGATTTAAGGCCTAGCATGACCTATACCGGACATATTAATGAGTGGTCATGGGGCGCACAGACCTATGGTACGATTCGCATGCAGAACCAAAATGAATCCGGTTATGCCTTGGGTGATACATTACAAGCTACTGGATGGGGAAGCTATAGTGTTACCAAATGGTTATCAACTTCGTTGAGAGGAATTTATACACTTCAAGGTGGTGTTGATGGTCAATTTAATGGCCTTATTAATCAGTTCAGCCCTACTGATTATCCCACCAATTATGGCGGCAAATATTTAGATTTAGGCTTTGGGCTGAGTGCTTCTGTTCCATCTGGAATATTAGAAGGCAACCGACTTAGTATAGAATGGTTACAGCCTATTCAGGATAATGTTAATGGTTATCAGCTACAGCGAGTTGGTAGTTTAGTTGCAACATGGGGTGTAGATTTTTAAACGTGACTTTAAATATAAAAAAATGACTTAAGTTATATGCAAAATAAGCAATTGGAATACTTTCGTTGTGAATTCAAAGCAATGGGTACACCTTGCGAGATACAGTTATTTGCTCGCACTAAAACAATAGCTAGAAAAACTGCTAAGGCCGCTATTATTGATGTGCAGAGGCTAGAAGCTTTATATTCCCGTTACAAACCACAAAGTTTTTTATCTAAAATCAATCAAGCTGCTGCACTAGGTGGTAGTATTTCGGTTGATGAAGAAACAGCTGGCCTATTAGATTATGCGGCAACTTGTTATGAACAAAGTGATGGGTTATTTGATATAAGCTCAGGCTTGCTTCGCCAAGCTTGGAAATTCAATCAGAACCAATTGCCAGATCAATCTTTAATTGAAGGACTGTTAAGTAGAATTGGCTGGGATAAAATACAATGGCTTAGGCCTGTTTTAAAGTTTTCAATCCCCGGGATGGAAATAGATTTTGGGGGGGTAGTTAAGGAATATGCAGTTGATAGGGCTGCTGCTTTGTGTCGCGAATACGGTATAAAACATGGTTTTATCAATTTAGGCGGTGATATTAAAGTCATTGGCCCTCGTGCTGATGGCAGCCCTTGGTGCATAGGTATCAAACATCCACACAACAAAGATGACCTGCTGGACACCCTTTTATTGTATGAAGGGGCTCTGGCTAGTAGCGGTGACTATGAGCGATGTATCAACGTGGATGATGTTCGTTATGGACATATATTAAATCCCAAAACAGGCTGGCCGGTTCGGCATCTTGCTGCCGTCTCTGTAGTCGGTGATTTTTGTGTAGTGGCAGGTAGCGCCTCAACAATTGCCATGCTTAAAGAAGATAAAGGCACTGAATGGCTCACTGAATTAGGCTTACCCAACTTATGGGTAGACGTCCATGGCAATATCGGTGGATCAATAAAGCCAAAACCCAAACTGCAGAATATTCCATGGGCAACTGGCAGTAAAATATAAAGAACTTTCAACAAGCTAATCACTACTATTGTGTTAAAAAAGACCATGGACAAGCTGATTGGTTAAGGCAAA
>CAJAHC010000242.1 GCA_903939355.1 uncultured Methylococcaceae bacterium
AAACCCTTTAAGCTTTTTATCTTGGCTTTAAATGGATTTAGTTTCAGATAAAAGGTTTCAGCACAAATAACATCAAGTTTTTCTGTATATTGCCAGTCATTTGGGTCATCAATAAAGGCGCCTAAATACACATTATAAATGGTCGTTAAATAGCTTAAAAAATGATAAGAACGTATTTTATCGCCTTTATTTGGTGGAAATGGAATTCTGTGCGCCAGAAAGAGAATGTTTTTCATGACTCGTTAAAGTATAGTTAGTTAACAGATATAGTTAACTTAAATTCTTAGCTAAGAATGGGCCGATAACTTGACTGATACTTAACGGCAAGCGTTTCCAAGCAGCAATAAAAAACTTATATTTAGGGTTCAGCGTGTTAACATCAGGAATAGATGTTGATTTAACTAAATAAAATTCATAATACAGTTGCTGAGGCAAAAAGCCCCAATTCTTTTTAAAACTGTATGAGCCTGTACCTATTTTACTGCGTCCAAAATCAAATACTTTTATACCTTTTTCAACTGCACGCCGCATAACTTCCCAGTACATAAAATCATTGCCCTTAAGAATTCGCGATAAATCGGTTCCACCACCATAGTAGGGTAATATTTCATCTTTAAAATAAAAACTCATAACACTAGCAATTAATTGCCCATTGTACAAAACCGATAATACTTCACATTGATGACCAAAAACGTCTTTAAGTATCTGAAAATATTTTTTTGAGAAAACCGGCGTTCCTAAATTTCTAACGCTCTCTGAATAGGCTTTATATATACTGTCGATATTAGTATCAATGACACTAGTCAGACCCGCTTCTATACCTTTTCTTACCATTGCCCTCTGCTTTCTGGGTATAGCCAAGAAATTTTTGTCTATGTCAGCATCCAATTCTTTCCGGAAGTACACATAGAGTTCTTTGTAAGGTCTGTCTGGATGTTTTTGGGTTTTATTTCTTATTTCGAGGCAATTCACTCCTAACTCATTAGCTAAGTGGCAGGCTTTTTCATTTAGTTCTATATAGGACTGGTTATCACTAGCGACAACTCCACCATAAACACAGGGCGCTAATGAAACCAGTGTGTTACCGAATAATAGGCTGTTGATATGGACTAAAGGTAATATACCTGTTATTTGTCCTTTCTTCTCGACATAAAAGAAATAGGTTTTATGTCCAAATGCTTTTTCTATAACGACTTTCCATCCAGCTTGGTGAAAAAATGTCGCATCGGTATTTTGTTGAACAAACTCGTCCCATCGTGAGTAATTACTTTCATCTAATAATTTAATCATGCACACATGGCCTATGAGTTAATCCCGAACACATTTGCCATAGTGTCCCATTTAAAATCAATCAAAAGCCTACTTATCCTATTCTCCATCCGGTTAAGATTAAGATAATGTCGAAATCGTGTTTTATAATTTAAGCCCTGTTGCCTAGGCTGATCGGGGTCTATTTCCCAAGGATGGAAATAAAAGATAGCGGATTCCTGTTCTATATTGTTTATACGTTTTAACGCCCATCTCGATAAGAAATAAGGGTAAAATCTAAAAAAACCCCCTCCTCCACATGGGAAATTTTTTTCAGCAAATCTTATCGTACTGATGGGGATTTCTGTGAAACTATTACCATCAATTGGATTATATTTATATCTTGGAGCACTTGGCATTCCATAAATATCATGTTTTACCGGGTAAATACTGGAACTGTATTTATACCCTTCTTCCTGTAACACGGCTAATGCCCATTGGTTGTTTGCGCCAATCGAATAACTTGCCGCACGATAACCTTCAACAGTTATTCCACTTATATCCTCAAGTAATTTTTTAGTCGTGGAAATATCACTTCGAAATTGTTCTGAGGTTTGTTCAGTTACTCTGATATGATTAAAACCGTGACTTGCCAGTTCGTGGTTATCCTGTACTATACGTTTAATTAAACTTGGATATCGTTCAGCTACCCAACCTAATGTAAAAAAAGTAGCTTTAATATTTTTTCTATCAAATAAATCAAGTATCTTGTGAGTGTTATGTTCAACTCTGTGTGGCAAAATATCCCAATGATCTTTAGGAATATAAGACTCGAAAGCTGATACATGGAAATAATCTTCCACATCGACTGTCATGGCATTTATTTTCATATTTATTAGTTAGTTAACTTTTGCCTGTAAATATTACAAATTCTCGTTGTATACGTTATCCATGTCCAATTGTAATAAAATCGCTTTACGAAGTAAGGTGCGTTCTTTACTTACGCTGTCTTGTAAATGACGCACCATTTTTTCTAAAAATACTATACGATCTTCGTATGAACTATTGCTATCGATATTTACAATTGTTGATGCTGTAATAGCATGAAATTCGTCAGTAATTAAAGAGGATTCCTCTTCAATATCTTCAATGACCTTTTTAACGGCGAGAGAATCTATTATCGTTAATTCATCAAGATACCCAAATAACAGAACCCTATCGCATAAGGTATTAATGAGACGGGGTATACCCTTAGTGTAGTTACATATTTCAGTAAATACTTCATCTTCAAATTGCGGTGAGTTATTCCATCCTGCCTTTTTTAAGCGAAATAATATATAGTCTTTCGTTTCTTCGATGTTTAATGATTTTAATTGGTAGGTAGCTACTATACGTTGGCGTAACTGTTCCATTTCAGGTAAGGCTAATCTTTCTCCTAATTGTTGTTGCCCAATTAAGAATGTCTGGAAAAGGGATTTTCCTGCCATCTCAAAATTAGATAACATTCTTAGTTCTTCCAAAGCATCTTTTGGCAGATTTTGAGCTTCATCAACAATCATTAAAACTCTTTTACCTTCCATAGATTGATTAATGAAGAAACGTTCAATTCTAGTTAATAAAGTAGATTTATCTTCGCCATCATAAGGTAATCCAAACGTAGCTGATATGATCTTTAAAAGATCATCCGCACTGACTTGTGACGAAACCATTATTCCAATGGTTATATTGTCGTTATTTAAACTATTAACCAGTTCTTTTACCAGCATAGTTTTACCGGTGCCTGGTTTACCTATTATGACTACGAAACCTTCACCCTGCGTCAAACCATAACGCATATAAGCTAATGCTCGTTTATGTACGGCACTGTTGAAAAAAAAGTCAGTATCCGCAT
>CAJAHC010000243.1 GCA_903939355.1 uncultured Methylococcaceae bacterium
CACCTAACTTAAAAAACTTACATCCCTACCCGTTTGAGAAGTTGGCAAAACTTAAGCAGGGTATTGTGCCACCGGCAAATAAAACACCCATTCTTTTATCTATAGGTGAGCCAACTCACACAACACCTGATTTTATTGGCGAAGCCTTATTAAGGCATGTAAATGGGTTATCTAACTACCCAACAACAAAAGGTATAGTCGAGCTAAGACGTGCAATTTCTGATTGGTTGGGTAAACGTTTTCAGATACCTAAAGAAAATATTAATCCTGAAACTCAGGTTTTGCCTGTTAGTGGCACACGTGAAGCACTATTTTCCTTTGCACAGTGCGTCATTGATCCGACTACACGTCCTGTGGTTATTATGCCAAACCCGTTTTATCAGATTTACGAGGGCGCCGCACTGTTGGCAGGTGCCGAACCTTATTTTTTAAATACTCAGGAAGATTCTGATTATTTACCTGATTTTGATGCGGTGCCTGAAGCAATTTGGCAACGATGCCAATTAATTTATATCTGCTCGCCGGGTAATCCAAGTGGTGCCGTTATGAGTCAGAGTAGCCAAGAAAGGCTTATTAATTTGGCGGAAAAATATGATTTTATTATTGCCTCCGATGAGTGTTATAGCGAACTCTATGATGACGAAACCAAACCGCCGGTTGGTTTGCTACAAACAGCTTACAGCATGGGTAACCTTACCTTCAAGCGATGTGTTGTTTTTCATAGTTTATCTAAACGATCTAATGCGCCGGGCTTAAGGTCTGGTTTTGTTGCAGGCGATGCTGAAATTTTGCATCACTATTTTCAATATCGAACCTATCAAGGTTGTGCCATGCCATTACCTACGCAACATGCCAGCATTATGGCATGGCAAGATGAGCAGCATGTAGTTGAAAATCGTCGTTTATACCGTGAAAAATTCTCGGCTTTTATCGATGTTCTTACTGGTCAGTGTTCTATTCAAAAACCACCTGCCGGTTTTTATGTATGGTTGAAAACACCGATTGCTGATACTGAATTTACCCAACGGCTTTTTGCCCAAGAAAACGTGACGGTATTACCAGGCAGTTTTTTATCAAGAGAATTTGCGGGACAAGATCCCGGCGCTAATCATGTTAGAATTGCACTAGTTGCTCCATTGGATGATTGCATAGATGCGGCTCATCGAATTAAAAATATCCTTAACACTTTATAGATACCACCATGAAAAACATTATAGAAAGCGCTTTTGAACAACGTAACGATATCACGCCAGCAAACGTTTCAGCAGAAATCCGAGGTGCGGTAAGCGAAACGCTGAACCAACTTGATAAAGGCATACTAAGAGTTGCTGAGAAAATCGATGGTGAATGGGTAACGCATCAATGGCTAAAAAAAGCCGTATTATTATCTTTCAGGATTAATGAAAATCGTATGATGGATGGTGGTAACACTCGTTATTACGATAAAGTTGAATGCAAATACTCAAATTATTCAGAAGAAGACTTTGCTAAGGCTGGTGTACGTGTTGTGCCAAATGCAGTTGCCCGCCATGGTTCTTATATTGCTCCCGGTGCAATTTTAATGCCTTCTTACGTTAATATAGGTGCTTATGTAGATAGTGGTACCATGGTAGATACTTGGGTAACCGTCGGCTCTTGCGCGCAAATTGGTAAAAACGTGCACCTTTCCGGCGGTGTCGGTATTGGTGGTGTATTGGAACCTTTACAGGCAGGCCCTACTATTATTGGTGACAACTGTTTTATCGGAGCACGCTCAGAAATTGTTGAAGGCGTTGTTGTTGAAGATGGTTGTGTTATTTCAATGGGAGTATATATTGGCCAAAGTACTAAAATTTTCAACCGTATGACAGGTGAAGTCAGTTTTGGACGTATTCCAACTGGATCAGTCGTTGTGTCCGGTAATTTACCATCAGCAGATGGAAGTTATAGTTTGTATTGTGCAGTTATTATCAAACAGGTTGATGAAAGAACGCGCAGTAAGACTGGCATCAATGAGCTGTTAAGAGATTAGATTTTTTCTGGTTCTACTTCGTAGTAGCCTTCACTAAGTAGTAAATTGAGTAGCCAAGTGGATCAAGAAATATAATGGCAAGATATAATCAAGAGCGAATTTATGATTAATAACGATGTGTTACGCCGAGTACGTTATGCTTTGGATCTTAATGATCAAACCATGATTGATATTTTTGCCTTAAATGATGCAACTATAAGTCGAGATGCGCTACTTAACTTGCTTAAAAAAGATAACCAAGAGTGTTATGTTGCATTAGATAATCAACAGATGGACGCTTTTTTAAAAGGTTTAATTACACATAGAAGAGGCAAGCTGGAAACTAACCCTGAACAACCTAAAAAGCCGGACTTGCCCTTAACTAACAATAGCATACTTAAAAAAC
>CAJAHC010000244.1 GCA_903939355.1 uncultured Methylococcaceae bacterium
GTTAGTAAATGTAATGGTGGTGGAGGTTGGTTGATAAAAATAGTTAAGTAATAACAGGCTAAGTTAAAATGTTATTTTTTGATAGGGTTCGGTGCTTCGGTTTTGCGAAGTTATGGCTAGGCCGCAATAATGACAGTATTTCCAACTGATTTAAGGAACTAAAGAAATATTGCTCTCAGAAAATAGTAAGTTGGATTGTTATCGCAACTATAGCTTGGTTTTGATAGATAAGATTTTAGGTTAAACAAGGGCGATCATAGATCGCCCAAATAAATCTAACCAATTTTTTTGTACTTACCTCGCTCTATCTACGTTGATATTTTAATCAGTTTTGTAGAGAGGGGCTAAGTCAATTTGGTGTAATAGAAGTTAAAAACGGTTAGTAAAAATTCTTTTTAATTACGTCTGCCATTTTTTCCAGTAGCAGGCTCTTCAAATTTAACTTTTAACGGTTTTCCACAATATAAATTGCCATCCAGTGCTGCTATAGCAGCTCTAGCTTCGTGACCTTCCATTCCTATAAACCCAAAACCTCTACATTTACCGCTAAAGATATCGGAAACAAGTTGAATGGAGCGGACTGTGCCATATTCAGAAAATAAAGCTTGAACAGAAGCCTCAGTGGCCTCGCTTGGTAAGTTTCCTACAAAAAGTCGTTTCAAAAGACATATCCTAAATTCAGGGGGTGATTTGATGGACCGGATAATCCGGCAATGACACAACTCCGTTCGTTATATAAACGGAGTTGAGTATTGATAAGTAACTATAGCTTATGCAGTTGTTACATTTGAAGCTTGAGGGCCTTTTGCGCCTGATTCTACTTCGTATTTAACAGCTTGGCCTTCAGCAAGTGTACGGTAGCCACCGTCGCTTGCGATTGCAGAAAAATGTACAAATACATCCGCACTGCCGTCACTAGGAGAAATAAAGCCGAAACCTTTAGACTCGTTAAACCACTTAACTGTACCTGCTGCCATGAAACTTCCTCAATAAATGAATGTAAATATTTTATTGCAAATCATACCGGGCAGAAAAAAGAAAAAAATGGATGGAATTTCTGAAAAGTGCTGATTAACATGCAAAATTTATTAAATAGATAGGCTGCATCAATAACGCAGTACTATCCACTAATTCTGCCATTATAGTTGCAAATCGTTAGTATAGCCATCTAAACTTTGGATTAGATACTTAAGTTTGGTTTCTACTTCCAGATACTAACAATATTCGTAAAATCATCTGTCCAAGGGTTCATATCGAAATATAACGGCATTTTTTGCCATTTACCAAGCTGACTTAAGCTTAATGGTGAGAGTGTTTCTGAATTATTTGCCATAACCACCCAGTCGGTGGCAACCACTAATGGTATATCTTGTTGAGGTATAAATTCTTGTATAAGCGATGAGAAATGTAAATGTTCACTGTGAATTGATAAGACTTTTTTTAATAGTAGATGACGATTCGTAATATGAAATGCCAGTATTCCATTAGGCTTCAATTTTTTGAAGTAAATCTTCAAGGCTTCTTGAGTCAGTAAATGTGTAGGTACAGAGTCTGAACTAAAAGCATCTATAATTAATAAATCAAATTTTTTCTCAGGTTCTTGTTCTAATGATAAACGGGCATCACCCAAAATCATTGTGGCTTTATGGGAACAAAGCTTTAGGTAGGTGAAATATTCAGAATTGCTGGCAATATCAACAACTAAAGGGTCTATTTCGTAAAGTGTCCAGTTTTGTTGATCTTTGGCATAACAGGTTAAAGCACCTGCTCCTAATCCAACTATACCAATCGTCCAGTTCTTATTAACGCTGTCATACTCTTTAAAAAGCTGCCCCATTGGTCCTGGTCGGCTGTAATAAGTTAATGGTATTTTTGCCAAGTATTCAGATTGTCTTTGAGCGCCATGTTTAGTAGTTCCATGAAACAGCTCATGATATTTTTCTGGTTGATTCTGTTCATTAGTTAGTACACTCTCACGGACAGCAAGAACACCAAAAAATGAACGTTTTTGATAGAGTGTATGTGACGATAGACCATGAAGTCCTAAGGACAGGAATATGATAGTGCCTGTTAAAAAGGCAAAGCTAATAGGTCTTGCCCTAAACAGATAAGTTACAAAAGTTAAAGCAATTAAGCTAATTACAATTATGTCAAAGTAATCGAGTAAATTAGCAATATTTTTATAGAGAACATAGCCGGTCATTATCAACAGGGCAGGAACTATTGATTGCAAGAGCAGCGACTTTATGGTTGGTTTATTTGGCCAAGGGCGGAGTAACAAGGCGGCTACTATCATGAGTGGATACTCATAGATGCCATTAAATATGAAAGGCGCGACAAAAGTATTAAACATGCCGCCCAACATCCCCCCAAAAGACATAATAAGGTAAAAGGTTGTTAAATACTGTGTAGGTGGTCTTTTTTGGGCAAGCTCACCATGACAGACCATTACTGCAAAGAAAAAAGCTAGCAGGTGTAAAATAAGATAAGCCCAATACGGCAAGTCTGCAGGGTTAATGAATGCGTAAGCTATAAATGGAAGTAAAAAAATGGGTTGTAACTTCACCATTATTGGATGTATTTTGTCATTCCATTTAGAGAAAACAATAATAAAAGAGAGTAAGTAGAGAGTTAATGGAATAATCCACAAGAGTGGTACAGAGGCAATATCAGTGCTGATAAAGTTCGTTAAGCCTAAAAGGAGGCTTGAAGGGACAAATGCCAGAGCCAACCAGTGTAGTTTTTGAGAGAAATTGAGCTTGGTTTCTTCAGATAATTTAAGTTTAACTATTGCTGTTTGTTGTCTTACTGTCCAAAGAACGTAAGCACAACAACCTATCAATACGCATAAAATGAGGTAGCCAAAGCTCCAATAATATTTTTGGTTAAGTAATCCTATTTTGGGTTCAAGTAAAAAAGGATAGCTAAGTAATGCAATTAAGCTGCCAGTGTTGCTGGCGGCATAAAGATAGTAAGGATCGTCGCTGGTTTGATGGCCAATATTTGCAAACCATTTTTGTATTAGCGGTGCTGTGGTTGATACTACAAAAAAGGGTAATCCGATAGCCAGTAATAATGTCCAAAGGAGCCAAAAAGTTGGATTTCCGTCTGTAGGTGGAACTGTGTTATCAGGTAAGGCAAGAGGTAAAGCCAGTAAGCTTAAGAGTATAAATGTAACATGTATTTTGATTTGAAGATGTTGATTAAAGCGTGTGGAAATAGTATGGGCATAAAGATAACCCAGAAACAAAATGATTTGATAAAACACCATGCAAGTATTCCATACCGCCGGTGAGCCACCTAACAAAGGCAATAATAGTTTTCCAAATAATGGCTGTAGAACAAACATCAGCGAAGCGCTAATAAATAATGTTCCCGCAAATAATATGGTTAACGATATGTTTCGATTAGTTTTTACTTTTAAAGACTGACTCATTTTCTTATCGTTCTTATGGTAGCCCTCTTTTAGGCTAATTATTTTAATCCGTTACTAATAAAGCATTTGATCTTCTAAGATTTGAATTAAATATCTTTTTTGCAAAAAAACGCTAATTTTATTGGGTTATGGTAAATGATAAAAATTTTTCGCGCATACGTGTGCATGTAAAATATTAACTTTTAGCCTGCATCTCCAATGTTTTCCCATGCATTACTGGTAGTCATTTCCAAGTCGTGTAATTTATTAGTTGTTATAAGTTGTTATAAGTTGTTTATTTCGTAAATCTTCGAGAGTTTGGATGTTATTTAAATTCGAATCAATTGTTGACTGCCGTAGCTTTATGACCAATATATCAATTTCAGCACTTTGCTCAATAAGCTCAGCTATTAGTTTTTTCCTGTATTCATCTTTTAGTGTCATGAATAAGCCTTTAATTGGTCGAGTAATATTTCTTTTGAAAGATTAAGATGTCAGTAAGGTTTTAGAAAAATTTATCTAAGCAGGTTTAACTTATAGATATAATTGCATAGAATGATCGCTTGGTTTTTTGCTTTAAGTTTGGTCAAGTCTCGATACAGCTACTTTAGCTAGGTCACTTAACTCAGTACCATCTTCTTTAAAA
>CAJAHC010000245.1 GCA_903939355.1 uncultured Methylococcaceae bacterium
AAGTGGTCGCATTGGTTGAACAATTTTATAATATGGTTTCTTTCAATGCTTCAGGTAACATCAGTAAAAAAGGTAGGCATCTATCCCAATGTAAGGCATAGTAATTAAACCCTAAAGATATATTCTGATAGTAAGCCGGACGATTATCCCAATAATGCTTTTCTGAATTCAAAGACCAGACTGACATTCCAAGTTTTGAAACAAGAAACCACTTTTCAAGTAACCGGGCAGCTCTGCCATTCCCATCACCAAAGGGATGAATTTTTGCAAGCCAAAGATGAATCATTGAAGCATAATAAAAGATCTCTTTATGACTTAGATCACGCTTTAATAATTCAGAAATATCAGAAAATAATTTTGAAAGTTCCTGATTTACAAATTGTGGCTCAACAGCAATATACACCGGCTTAAGTGTTCTTGAATCATTCACAGAAACCTGATGTTTCCTTAGAATGCCTCTTTCTTTGGCAGGCAGCAATGATTTAGATAATATTCCGTGAGTTTTAAGAAAGGCTATTTTACTTAACTTGTTTTCAGAGGCAAACTTGTAGGCTTTTACTAAATCTTCAATTTCCTGAACTTCTTTTTTCTTTGGGAAACTCTTATTTCCCCTATTTCTGGAAAAACTATTTGCATCAAGTGAATTACCCTCAATTTTTGAGGAATAAAGAGATGATGCAATCAGGTAATATTCAAAATCTTCAGCTGTAAACACTGACTTTGATCTAAGATTATGAGATACCTCGTACCAATCTATTTTGCATTTCAAGGAATAGGTTTCAAGGTATTCGGCTGATATGAATTTCAAATGCTTTCCCATAAAACAAATTTACAATTTTAAATCATAACTACCGCATCTTAGCCACTATTAGCTACGTTGAAATTTTTGATTTTTTGAGAAGATAGAGTTAAATTGAGAATCATTGTACCCCAAATTACATATAACAATTAACTATTATAAGAGCCATCCGGACAACAATCCTCCCCAAAACAATATACTATGTCTAAAACGTCTCAAAAACAAGGTCATCCTCCCATGTATTCCTTGCTCCAAATAATGGGACGATTATTTGGGAAGGCAAAGGAGGTGTCCTAAACTGTATTTAGTTAAACCATGCCTTCTTCAAAGTACTGACAACTGATTGTTGACTACATTCAGCAACTCATTTTTTCTTTCAAGATAAACAATTATTAGCCGGTTCAGAACACCATTCTTTTTCAAATAATCAATTTCTGCCTGAAGAGGTGCGTCATCGAGCCAATAAAATTCTTCGCTAATATCTATCGCTTCGGTTTTTAAACTATCCCAGCTTGTCGGTTTTATCTTTTTCAAATTTACTATTGAACGGCTATCAAAAAATCCGGATAATGATTCCAGTGTACTATTAACGTCTCCCTTGCAACGTGTTGTAAGCCAATAACAATCAAATCTTCCTACAATGTATTCCAGAAATTCGACACAATTATCTGATATGCGTGTTTGTTTTTTTGTCAATAGAACGCCATCAATATCCAAATACAGTTTAATCATCTTATTGTCGCCGGTTGCCATGTAGCTTCTGTGAATTGGAAAGTTAAATATTATTTGCAGAACAGTAATGTGGCGGGTATGAAATGCTGAAAAAATAACCTCTTAATTATTTATGAGACAGGATTGGACAATATTGCTTACATTTGAGTAATAATTAACCGAAGCGTTACTTATTGCTTGCACAAGGAATCTGGTAAATTCAAATGAATATGAGCAATTCGTCAATGCTTCACGTCGGTACGGCGTGGGGCTTCTTGTTCATATTCAGGGCTTACCAGAGCCTCTTGTGTGGATAAGTTCAGTTCCACGCTTCCGTTTTATAACCTCCGAATTAAGGAACCGGTCGGAATAAACTGACTAAAATGAAAAATATTCTCTTTTTCTGTGCAATCTTCCTATTAGCATCCTGCGTTACAACAAAACAAATCGGTTCAGTAAACATGATCTCTAACAGGAATATTGAATCTTCTGTTGATTACGTTTTGCTTAAAAGTTACATGGGGGCAAATAAGCAAGAAATCAATCAATCAAAGGCGACTTCAGTTGAAGCTGCGATTGATCAGGTTGTAAAGTCAACGCCTGGTGGTGAATACCTTAAAAATGTCAAGATTTATTGGGTAAGCACAAAATATTTAGCTGTTGAGGGTGACGTTTGGGGTATTGCTGTCAATGCAAACTTCCGTGGATTTACAGTAGGCGATAAAGTTAAATGGACTAAACTTTTTAAAGATCATACCGGCACTATTGTAGACTTAAAAAACGACATCTCCTGCACGATTAAAGTCGATGCTGATCAAAGTATTGTAGTAGTTGATTATAAAGACCTTACAAAAATCGGAAAACAGTAACTTTATGACATTTTTTTAAATGTTCAGTGATAGTCCAAATCGTTTGTATGCAAATGTTAATAAAAATGAAATCTTCTATGAAAGAAAATATAAAAGGAATCTTATCAATTCAAGGACTAGTTCGACAAGGGATTCAGGAAATTCCAACATCCGAACTTTCTAATCTCGGTTTTGATACTTCTTTAATAAATATTATTATTCGTAATATTAAACTTGAGAAGCAGCTCTATTTTAAATCATATCAAATTACGGTTATTGACAAGTCCAATGACCTTGATGGTAATCCGATTAGCCAAAATACAAAACTGATACACAGGATTCATAG
>CAJAHC010000246.1 GCA_903939355.1 uncultured Methylococcaceae bacterium
GAGTATTTAAAAAATATTTCTCCAAATCTAAGAAAAAACCATATATTTATAGTGTAAATAAATATCTTCAAGCGTATGCTGGCTAAAACTACAATTTGATTATGGAAGAAACATGGCAATAATTAGAATTTTATTTTTTATCACTATTAGTCTTACACTTGTTGGGTATAGATCAAAAGCCTTATCAGCTAGGTGGTTTTGTCGGGATGGGTGTCGCTGCAGTAGCTAATTCAATGAGCTCACCAGATAAAAAATATCATAACCCACTTACTATCTATAAAAATGATTTTATGAGTCAGATAATTGCTAAAAATCAGTAAAAGTAGTTATTAGGACAGACTAAGTATCAAGATATCAATAAATAGCGGAGTTTATAGGACTTAGTTAGATGTATTTGCAGAAAAATGTAATGAAAAATTCATATTTAGCGCATGTTCGACTAAAAGACAATAAAGTTCAAACATTAGCAATCCATTTGCAGGAAGTGGCATTGATTGCCAAACAATTAGCGGCGAAAATTAATGTTCCAGAAGCGGGTGAGTTGATAGGGCTATTGCATGATTTTGGTAAATACAGTAAATCCTTTCAAGATTATATCCAATCTGCGACAGGATTGATTGATCCCGATAGTGACAACTTTGTTAATGCTGGGGCTTTAAAAGGCAAAATAGATCATTCCACCGCAGGCGCACAGTGGGTATGGCAAGAACTGAGTAAAGATGGTAAAAACAGCGGAAGAAATTTATGCGGTCAAATACTGGCTCTGTGTATTGCCTCGCATCATAGCGGCCTGATTGATTGCTTAACACCTGATGGTATCAATGGTTTTAAAAAGCGTATGGATAAAGAGGATGAAAAATCCAATCTGGCTGAATGCAAGAAAAATGCAGGCGAGGTAGATGCTGATATTTTAGAGCAAGCCCGAAATCTGGCCGACAAGCCCTTAATGTCAGGCATGCTCAAGCAAATAAAATTATTAATGCGACAAGAACAGCATGGACAAACTATATCTGACACGGTTAAGCATTTTTATATCGGATTTTGGACACGGTTTTTATTTAGTTGTCTGATTGATGCTGATCGTATTAACAGTGCTGATTTCGAAATTCCTAAAAATGCATCATATCGTAATAACACTGTCTCTTGGGATATTGCCATTAAACGGTTGGAATTATTTTTAACTGAACAGAAAGCCAATAAGACAACAATTAATATTATACGAAACACGATTTCAGAGACTTGTAAAAATCGAGCTCAGGACGCACAGGGTCTTTATACGCTTACTGTGCCGACTGGTGGCGGGAAGACTTATGCAAGCCTTCGATATGCACTGCATCATGCTAAAAAGCATGGCTTAGAGCGAATTATCTATATTATTCCGTACACTTCAATTATTGAACAAAATGCCGATGCCATTCGTAAAGTTGTTGAACAGGTCGGTGATGAATACCTTTGGGTGCTAGAGCATCACTCGAATTTAGAGCCAGAAAATCAAACTTGGCATAGCAAATTAGCGGCTGAAAATTGGGATGCTCCGATAATATTAACTACGATGGTGCAGTTTTTAGAAACGCTATTTTCCGGCGGCACACGCGGTGTACGCCGATTGCATCAACTGGCTAACAGCGTCCTCATCTTTGATGAAATTCAAACCTTACCCATTAACTGTACGCATCTGTTTTGTAACGCACTCAATTTTTTAAGTGCTTATGCCAAAACCACCGCTGTGTTATGTACGGCAACACAACCTTTACTGGATCAATTAAAAGCGCCAGAAAAAGGACAATTGCTGATACCTAAAGCAAATGAATTAATAGCGGATGTCGTTGAACTTTTTGAGCAATTAAAACGCGTCGAAATCAGTAATAAAACAAAATCTGAAGGCTGGTCATTGGAAGAAATAGCCGAGTTGGCTTTGTTTGAATTGGAGAGTAAAGGCAATTGTTTAGTGATCGTCAACACTAAAGCTTGGGCGCAAGCGCTGTATCTACAATGTTCGCAAACTGTCGATGCAGAAAGTTTGTTTCATTTAAGTACCAACCAATGTTCCGCACATCGCCATGAACTTTTTCATAGCATGCGCGAACGCTTAGATAAGCAGTTGCCGGTCTTATGTTTCAGCACTCAACTAATTGAAGCCGGTGTAGATATTGATTTTGCCAGTGTGATCCGTTTTCTGGCGGGATTAGATTCAATAGCCCAAGCAGCGGGACGCTGTAATAGAAATGGTCGTTTAGAAACGGCCATGGTGCATGTTGTTAACCCGGACAAAGAAACCATAGATCAGCTCATCGACATCAAGATAGGTCAAGAAAAAACCAGGCGCGTATTCAGTGAGATTGAAGGTAAGGCCTTGTTAAAACCAGAGGTCATGGCGCTTTATTTTAACTATTATTTTTATGAACGTGCTGAGCAAATGGCTTATCCATTAACAGAAAGGCAAATAGGAAGAACAGACTCTCTGTTGAATTTGCTAAGCGAAAATAGCTTCAATATTGGCTCTGGTGCTACCTTACATTTAAAACAATCATTCATGACGGCGGCTAATGCCTTCAAAGCCATAGATGCACCGACCCAGTCAGTCATTGTGCCTTATGGTCACGGTAAAACATTGATTAACGAGCTTTGTGGTCTGGCCAAAAAATTCGAGGCGGCTTCTTACTATAGCTGTTTAAAGCAAGCGCAAAAATTTAGCGTTAACGTATTTCCAAATGTGTGGCGAAAGTTACAGGATCAAAATGTAGTGATTGAAATTCATCCAGGCGAAGGCGTGTATTACCTAGATGAGCGCTATTACAGCCCAGAGTTTGGCTTATCTACCGAGCGTGTTGGTAAGGCTGAAGTAATTATTAGTTAGGATGCGTAAGCAAGCGCACACGGTCTTTAAAATAAGTGAAAGCACTATAAAACTTGGAGTGCAATATCTTTAGATATTGCTTTGTAAAACAGCTGAAGCTGTTTTACTCCAAATAGACAGAGTATTTAATTTAATGGCAGTTAGACAATAACTGTCCACCCCAATTATTTTTTATAAATCCACAGAAGGGTACTTGTGAAAAACAGTATTAGTTTTCGATTATGGGGCCGATATGC
>CAJAHC010000247.1 GCA_903939355.1 uncultured Methylococcaceae bacterium
TGCTTCCAACGCTGAATGTTAGTTGTTCCATAAGTCCGTTCCCGATAACGAATGGGAACTTCGCAAATTTTGAGATTCAGTTTGGCGGCACCGAATAAAAGATCAAAATCACCGAACGGATCAAAATCACCAAAGTATGACCGGTTTGCCGCAATTCTTTCATAATCGGCCTTCCAGAGAACCTTTGTCCCGCATAAGGCATCTTTGATCGGCTGCCCCAATAACCAGGAGAAAGCTAAACTGAAAAATTTATTGCCCAGAATATTAAAAAAACGCATTGCTTCCTTTTCCATTGGATACACCAATCGCACACCATTTACAAATTCCGCCTTGCCGCTTACAAGCACTTCGTAAAATCTGGGCAGATCTTCCGGTGGTACTGTCAAATCGGCATCAAGAATCATGAGGATATCACCCGTGGCATGTTTAAACCCTAAACGGACAGCATCGCCTTTACCTTTGCCTTCTTGGCGTAAAAACTGAGATGGGCGCTGAGGATTGGCATTGATGGCCTTTTTGATTGTTTCGTTCGTATCATCTGTCGAATGCCCTTCTACAAATATCAATTCTGTACCTCCCCCCATTTCGGGCACAGACGCAAATATCCGGGCAATATTTCCGGCTTCATTTCGAGCGGGAACGATAACGGAAACTTTAGGCGCACTAGGCAATTCCACTTTATTAGCGCAGGGTTTTGCAACAATAATATGAGTAAGAGCAAATATTTTAAAAGGCCATATTTTGACAAGAAACCGGTTCAATAAGTTATCAACAATAGGTGTGCGCATCGGCCAGATAATTTCATCCCAGTGCTGAATAACCTCACAATCAGCAAGAGAAAGTAAACCTGCGATGTCTTCCACTGTAAGCCAGTTTTGAAACAAGGCCGGTTTGGCCAGCCTTAATTTCCTGAAAGCAATGAACGGCAATTCCCATAGCCTGCTATAAGAGGTAATAATTATCCTTGATTTTGGTGTGGTAAAAGACCAGATGTTCTGCAACACCGCTTGCACATCCCACAAATCGTTGACCAGATCAGAAAGGATGACAAAATCGAATTTAGTCTGCGGATCAGGATCCAATTCATGCGCGTCAGCTTGCACAAATTTTAAATCAGGATGACTGTTTTTGGCAGACTCGATCATCTTGGCCGAAAAATCTACACCGACACCATAGGCAGACTTCAAAGATGCAAGTAAGTCACCCTGCCCACAGCCTATCTCAATTATCCGCTGCCCGGATGGAACGACAAACTGTAACACATCCTGCAATCGCTTATGGTAATAACCACCGCAACCTTCCCAGCTATCAATCTTTCCGGCAATCTGATCCCAATGGGCAATTCGTTCATTTTGATAGTTTTTGTAACCCGAATCATTTTTGTTAAAATTTGTTTTGCTCAAATAAGTCAACCTCAATTTTTTATTGTAAAAAGTAATAAGCGCCTTTGCGCTATATCTAAAGTATTCTTCAACGCACGTTGAGCTTCAGCATAATCAGGCTTCAAATAA
>CAJAHC010000248.1 GCA_903939355.1 uncultured Methylococcaceae bacterium
ACTAACCTTTTTAGATTAAAAATACCTTTTGCTTGTAGGGTGAAAATTGATCCTTAATGATAAAAAACTTATCTGGCTTCATTTTCAAACAAGCGTTACATCAATTCATTATTATTGTATTATTTTACCAAGAACGCATGAGTATACTGATAACTTACTGCGAAACCAGCCAATATTGAGTCGGAATTAAATAGCTGTCGCTCTTACTTTACATTTAACTTACTATTAGAGATAACTCATGAACAACTCACGTTTTTTTCTGCGCTTATTAACAAGTCTTCTTTTGACGCTTTCCATTGCTGGATGTGCAGGCGGCAAAACCTATGAAAGTACAGGTGAATATTTCGATGACGTTGCTATTACTTCAAAAGTTAAAACATCTATCTTGGGTGATGGCAAACTTAGATTTTTTCAAATTGATGTAACAACTTTTAAAGGCGTAGTACAACTTAGTGGATTTGTCGATAACAAAGAAATATCTACTAGAGCTTCTGAAGTTACAAGAACGATTAAGGGCGTTAAAATGGTTAACAACAATCTTATTGTAAAATAACCATTTTTTAGGGGAAGCTATTCAACTGATTACCGTTATATAGGAATTAGTTGAGGCCTCCCTCACCCTTAAATGATTATCTTAAAGCGTTCACGATCGCATTACCCATCTCTACCGTTCCACAATTTGATTGTGGATTAAGGTCTTGGGTAACATATCTACCTTCATTAACGACTTTTTCGACTGCATTTTTTATGCGATCTGCTGCCTTGCTTTCACCAAGATGATTTAACATCATCACCCCCGCCATAATAACGGCAATGGGATTGGCCAGATTTTTCCCAGTAATATCGGGAGCACTTCCATGAACTGCCTCAAAAAGTGCCGCATCATCACCAATATTGGCACCCGGAATCAATCCTAAGCCGCCAACCAGACCTGCCGTCAAATCCGACAAAATATCGCCAAACATATTAGTAGTTACCACAACATCAAACTGCTGTGGATTCATCACCATATGCATACATGCCGCATCAACAATTTTTTCATCAAACTGAATATCCGGATAACGAGCTGCTGTTTCTCTGGCAACATCCAAAAACAATCCTTGAGTATATTTCAAAATATTAGCTTTATGGCAGACTGTTACTTTTTTACGATGGTTAGCGCGTGCATAGTTAAACGCATAATCGATAACTCGTTGCGAAGCCACTCGGGTAACTACAGCCAAGCTTTCGGCAATATCTTTTTTAGGTGTCAAATAATGTTCTAGACCAGCATAAAGTCCTTCGGTATTTTCTCGGACAATAACGATATCCACATCATCATATCTCGTTTTTATCCCCGGCCAACTTTTAGCTGGGCGAACATTAGCGTAGAGCTCATATTTCTGCCGTAAGGCGACATTTATGCTTCTAAAGCCAGTACCAACAACAGTCGTCAAAGGACCTTTAAATGCCAAGCGCGTCTTGTCAAATGATGCTAAAGTTTCATCAGGCAGCGGTGTGCCAAACTTATCAAATGCGGTCATACCAGCATACGCTTCTTCCCAATGAATTTTTACACCTGACGCATCAATAACTTTTACAGCCTCATCCATTATAGACGGGCCAATACCATCACCTTTTATCAACGTGACATTGTGCATATTTATCTCCACAGTTTAATTAAAACTTTCACAAAACAACAAAAGCAATGCTTTCCGTATTATAAAAACAAGTATAACTTTGGTGCTATCCATAGACAAATCATGAGTTGACTTTACTTTACTTATATCCACTCACCACTGGGGATAAGATCAATCATAACTCTCTCTCCCGCCTGTATACCTTCACAAGCAACTGGCAACACAATATAACAATTCGCTTCGCTTAATGATTTCATGATATTTGAACCTTGCTTGCCTGATGACGCGACAAAAAAATTACCAGCAGCATCTTGCGTCAGTATGCCACGTTGGTATTCTTGTCTGCCGGGTGCTTTTTTAAGTGTTGATGTACAAATCGCAGCGAGTTTTATAGTTTTTGTCTCTGTCGCACCCAATAAGTGCTTAAGAGCTGGAGACACTATATACTGAAAAGTCACTATTACAGCAACAGGATTACCCGGCAAGCCAAAAAAATAACAGTCTCCTATTTTTCCAAAAGCCAATGGTTTTCCCGGTTTAATTGCAATTTTCCAAAAATTGACTTCACCACAACGACTAAGTATTTCTTTAACATAATCAGCCTCACCTACCGATACTCCACCAGTTGTAATGATCACATCATTATTTTTTGCAGCCTCAATAAAACTTTCTTCTAGTAATTGCTTGTCATCTCCAATTACTCCCATATCTGTTGCTATATAATTGATATCATTCAATAATCCATGCAAAGCATATCGATTACTGTCATATATTTGTCCAGAGAACAAAGGCTTGCCTAATTCCGTTAATTCATCACCTGTTGAAAAAAAGGCTATTTTTACTGGCCTACTAACAGACACTTCACAAACACCGGCTGAGGCTAATAAACCCAGATCAATGGCATTCAGTTTTTTAGGTGAAGCAAATAATAAACTACCTTGCTGCATATCTTCACCTACTTCTCTGATATGTTGGCCTCCGATGGTATCAATTGGAAAATGAATCCATTGTCCATCGCTCTCAACGTGTTCATGCATAATAATGGAGTCGGCTTCAGACGGCACTACTGCGCCAGTAAAAACTCGAATGCATTGCCCAGCTTGCAGTACTCCTTTGAATGGCCTGCCCGCCCAAGAAGTGCCAATTAAATTAAGACTAAACTCGCGTCCTTTAGTGATCTCTGCACTGGAAAAAGCATATCCATCCATAGCAGAATTTGTTTCATTAGGGCTATTAATTGGCGCATATACTGCTTCTGATAATATCCTACC
This sequence comes from uncultured Methylococcaceae bacterium, assembly GCA_903939355.1. GTDB lineage: Bacteria > Pseudomonadota > Gammaproteobacteria > Methylococcales > Methylomonadaceae > Methylobacter_C. Next base: position 2,891 of record CAJAHC010000248.1, read on the forward strand.
CAAGGCATTTTTTAAAAGAACTGTTTCTGAGTCTTTAAGCGGATGTATAGTGTTTTTAATTCTTGCCAGTGCATCCTCTATAGGTAACATTGGGCTAGATTCTTGGCTACACAAATCAATCATAGGCGCCCCATCATTTGCTTTAAAATAAATTTTGCTATCATTTCAGGATCATTTATATCTAATAAAATAAGATTGTCTGGTAGTGTCATAACAGTATCAGTTGCAATGGCAATGATGTTTTGATCATTGGGATAAAGCAAAGGTTTGTTAAGTGAAGAACGGTGTAATTCAATTTTGGGAAATTGCTCTGTTTTAAA
>CAJAHC010000249.1 GCA_903939355.1 uncultured Methylococcaceae bacterium
ACAATCACCATTAATAATTATGGGTTAAGTTAGCAAGTCCTACTTAATACCTGTAATTAATTGTTACATAGGGCTTAATATGTAATAAGGTTGTTATATATATGGTGCCCCCTATAAAACTTATGAAACATTAATAGTATGTTCTGTAAAGGGCAATAGCATTAGGTGGCGCAAAGATTTGGCAATACAATAAGTCAGTTATATTATTGATGCTTAAAAAAGCAGATTGTTGTATGAATTATTATCACGTAAAGAAAATTACTATAACTTTCCCCATTAACATTAAAAAATAATTATGCTTATTAAATACCGGGTTGGGTTATTGTTTGTCAGTTTACTATTGTCTGGTTGCAACACGGTCATTGACAGTTGTTTTTCAAAAGATGCACAAAAGTTGATTTCTAAGCGTATTGTCGAGCAGTCAGTAGAATTAATGAATAAAAAAAGTAATGATAAATATGCTGGATCACTTTTATTTTCTGTTGATAAAATTCGATCAGTATTAAATCAAATCAACATAGATGTTGAGAATGTTAAAACTATCAGACAGAACCAAGGAAGTACTGCGGGTGTTTGTACTGGTCAACTAGAGGTGTCGATTCCTCCACCTATGCTTGCAGAAATTGATTTAGTAAGAGATACCCAACATCAAATAAATATGACTCAATATGCGAGACAATTGAATATTGAAAATAATATAAATGTATTTACTCAGAAAATTGACTACTCAGTAAACTTGGTGGGTGACAATAAGATGCTTAATGTTGAAATTGAAAGTACTCCATGGGCTCATTTGCTTGAAGAGATCATAACGTCGATATTATCGAAGCCTATAGTTGGATTTCAACCTATTGATAATTCGAGCGTAAGAAAGCAAGTCGTTGAGCCATTTAGAATTGAAGTGGCGACACCTATTCAAAAAACACAAGATATTGAAGAATCAAGCCGTCAAGGTATCAAACCAGAGCCGATAGAAAAGGTATTGCAAAACAAGCAAGATGCTCAGAAAAATACAACGCAATTGATGCAATCTAAAACAAATACAAAGCCAATTCATCCAGGGTTTGATTGCAGTAAAGCGACTAAGTTAACGGACATGACAATATGTGCTAAATCAGATTTAGCAAGCTTAGACCTAGAAAATATGAAGATTTATAAAAATGCAAAAATCATGGATTCTGTTGGCACAAAACAAATTTGGAAAGAATCTATAAGATCAAAATATGCCTGTGGCTCAGATTTGTTATGTATTACAAAAGCTTATGATAAATCAATTCAACGCTATCGGTGTATCATAGCCAATAAAAAAATGTGTTGATATGATCATCTGATAAACATAGCCTTTTATTGGCTAGAGCTTGTATTAATAGGTTGAGGTTGGCGCAGGTCTATCAAGAGTTTTAATTTACACGTTTTTTTGTGGACTGATGGGCTTAAGTATGGACTGCATTTTTTGTACATCCAGAGCATTTTCCCATTTAGCAGCAACCACTGTAGCGACTCCATTACCAATAAGATTGGTTAATGCGCGGGCTTCAGACATGAAACGGTCTATGCCGAGAATAAGTGCAAGACCAGCAATGGGAATGCTTGGAAGAACGGATAGCGTCGCTGCAAGAGTTACAAAACCACTGCCGGAAACACCTGCAGCACCTTTTGAGGTTAATAGCAGTACGCCAAGTATAGTTAGTTCTTGAGTCAAATTTAAGGGTGTATTTGTTGCCTGCGCAACAAATATCGCAGCCATCACCAGATAGATTGAAGTGCCATCCAGATTAAATGAGTAGCCGGTTGGAATAACTAATCCGACTACAGACTTAGAGCAACCGAGATTTTCCAATTTAGTTATTATGCGTGGAAGTACCGATTCTGAAGAGGAAGTACCTAGTACAATTAACAACTCATCTTTAATATAAATGATAAATCTGACTATATTAAAGCCAGCATATTTGGCAATTATGCCAAGGACAATAAAAATAAACAGTAAGCATGTCAGATAAAAGCTCCCCATTAGTTTTGCCAGAGGGGCAAGTGATGTAATGCCGTATTTTCCAATAGTAAAAGCCATTGCACCAAAAGCACCAATTGGTGCTAGTTTCATAATGGTTTCTACTATGCCAAACAATACAGTAGCCAGTTTATTGATAAAAGTAACCACTTCAACCCCTGTTCCTTTCATTGCCGCTAATGAAAATCCGAACAGTAATGAAAATAATAGTACTTGTAATATTTCGCCTTTGGCAAAGGCATCAACAACACTGGCAGGAATGACATTTAATAAAAATTCAACAGCATTATGATTTTTTATACTGTTAGTGTAAGCACTAAGGTTTTTGATATCTAAGGTACTTACATCAACATTCATACCCTCGCCAGGCCTTATTATGTGTACTACAATGAGTCCGATAATTAAAGCCAAGGTACTGACCGCTTCGAAATAGAGTAAGGCTTTAACACCTACTCGACCTATTTTAGACATATCTTGCATACCTGCAATACCATTCACCACTGTGCAGAAAATAATTGGTGCGATGATCATTTTGATCAGTTTGATAAAGCCGTCACCCAACGGCTTCATAGTTATTGCAGTTTCAGGATAAAAATGACCTAACAGAATACCGAAGGTGATAGCTGTTAGAACTTGGATATAGAGATGTTGATAGAATTTTTTGCGAAATTGCTTTGGTTGCATGAAATGTTTAATGGGTTGACAGCGTGATAATTTGTTTGTCTAAGCTGGGTATTTAGATTATTACACTAGAAATTAATTTTTATAAAACCCACCCGAGGCATCTAAGAGCCGTTTTTGAGCGGCGAAATGGTATTCGATATAGCCGAGATCGAAACGTTCGTAATGACTTTGTTTGGCGACTTGCTCGATAAGATCAGGCGAAAGTCTGGTGAGAGGTAATCCAGTGCTCATAGCAATTATTTGAATCTGTGCGGCGCGTTCAAGGAAATAAAGATCATCAAAAGCTTGGGCTACGGTTGGTGCAGCAGTTATGACGCCATGATTGCCGAGGAACAGGATATCGGCATTATCAATAATTTTTGCCAATCGTTCTCCAACTGTGTCTGACAATGCTAAACCATCGTAATCATTGTCATAAGCAACCCTTCCGTAAAAGCGACAACTGGTTTGTAATGCCCATTCCAAACGACCACCTGCAATCATTGTCAAAGCCGTCGCGTAGGGTTGGTGAGTATGAAGAATTACTTGAGCCAGAGGAACCAGCCGATGTAACGGTGCGTGAATGTGATGAGCTGCCGCCGATGGCTTGCCATCACCTCGTATCACGTTACCATTAAAGTCACAGACAATTAGATTTGAAGCAGTAATTTCCGAGAAATGGAGGCCAAATGGATTGACTAAGAAATGTTTGCCATCTGGTAAGACAGCAGAGAAGTGATTAGCAATCGACTCATGAAGGTTGTGGGTAACTGCTAAGTGAAAGGTAGCCGCTAAATCAACACGGAGATTCCATTCTGCTTCAGTTAATTGAAATTTATGCATAATATTCTATTCACAATAAAGAAACGAGGCTTATAACTCAAGGCCATCAGCTGGCTTCAAGACAGGAAGATATTGATGTAGAGAGTTTTTTACTGACAGTATTTTTTTTGTTAAATGAGAGGAATTGAAGTTTTTTTGATTGGTAGTGATTAACTGCTGGACTAAAATGCATCGATTCAGCCAAGGTAGATAAAATGGCTCTGGTTTCAGGTAAATCGCTATTGCGAACATGCTGAATACAGGCTGTAAGTTCATATTCATTCAGTTTTAGCCAAGTATCACGGATCATTTGGCAAAAATTATCCAAATAGTTAGGTAAGGTTTCGTTGGGTTCGCGCATAAGATCAATTACAAGAAGCAGGCCATTTTCAGTTAGGCTATTATTAGCCAAACGAAAAAATTCGGTTTTTTCTTTCAGTGTTAAATGATGAAGGGCAAAGCTGGTAAAAATAATGTCGAACTTTGTATTTGTTTGCCTCATGCCGGTCATAAAATCAATATTAATCAATTCAGCCTTGCAATTGAGTGTGTCAATGTTTTTGGCGGCGATTATAAGGGCCGGATCTGAAAGGTCAAAGCCTCTATAAAGTTTAATGACTTTTCCTTGTAGGGCTTGGGTAAGGAAACTGGCATCTCCACAGCCTAAATCAA
>CAJAHC010000250.1 GCA_903939355.1 uncultured Methylococcaceae bacterium
AACACAGCCAACATAAACTCGGAATTGCTGATGTCATAATCGGTTTTATCGCTTTTATCGGTTTTAATTTCTTCTACTAGAGAATGTGGCAGAGAATCTTCTATTAATTCAGTATTACTTAAGCTTATTAATGAGTTACAATGGTCATGGAATAGTTCAATGCTGCCCACATTAGCCTTGTGGGTAGTGCCTAATCTGTCCATAATTAAGCCACCCTTGATGCTACAATTCTGCCAGCAATCCATTCGTCTATTTCTGACTGAAGAAAGCCCATAGTACGAGGTGATAATTTTATTTGTTGCGGGAACTCGCCACGGGAAACAAGGCTGTATATAGTGCTAAGGCTTAAGCCTGTTTTTTGTATAGTACGGGGTAAGCGGATGATAGTATTTGAATTTAACATTGTTAGAAGTCCCTAAAACGGTGAGAATCTAACCTGCCACACATAAAAAAAGGACGGAAGCAGGTTGTGACCTGTCGCCATCCTCTTATCCTGTATCATTGCTTCAACGACAATGTCCTGAAGGGCTCCGATTATGCTAACGAATACAAGATAATTTAGATTACTCAATAACTACACTACTACTTCTTTATTTTTACGCCTCCTTAATGAAGATCTAATAAAATAAATAGCATGCTTTTATTGGCTACTGTTTATGATTCTATATTATCTTTTTTAGTTTTACAATGTTTTTCCTATATATAGATTAAAAAAATGAAAAATATACTATATATAGTATTTAGCTAATATTTTTAAACGCTATCACCTGAGCGCCATTTTTTAACCCATCTAAGTAATCGCTCCAGCTTTGCATCATGCGCCGGCGCTCGTCTAAATATTGCGCCCTGTTATATGCTGCCCTCACCTGATCTCTGGGTGAATGAGCTAACTGTCTTTCGATAGCATCAGGACTCCAACCTTGCTCATTAAGTAGAGTTGATGCTGTTGTCCTAAATCCATGAGCCGTCATCGTGTCTGAATCGTAACCCAAGGACTTTAGAGCTGTTCTGATTGTATTGTCTGACATTGGCCTACCATCACCACGACTGGACGGAAACACATAATGACCTTTGCCTGTGAGTGGCTTTATTGCCTCCAGTATGGCTATGGCTTGGGCTGATAGCGGTACGATATGATGAAAGTCTGTTTTGGATATGTATGGCCGCCATTCTTTAGCCTCCAAATCAATATCAGACCAAAGTAATTGACGTATCTCTCCAGGTCTTTGAAAGAGTAACGTTGATATTCTAAACGCTGATTGCACAACAAAAGTACCTCGATAATTTCCAATATCTCTGAGCAGTTGCCCAACCATAGTAGGATCAATTATTGCCGCCCTATGTCTCACCTTTTGTGCTGGTATTTGTTTGGCTACTGGCTGTGAGGGATCATAATCTGTAAAATCATGGACAATTGCATAAGAAAATACAGAAATTATTTCAGCATGAAGTCGATGTGATGTTTCCAACTGCATCCTATCTATCAAAGGTTTTAACGTCGCCAATACATGCGAAGATTTTATTTCCTTAATAGGCAAATCCCCTAATAACGGAAACGCTAACCGTTCAAGTCTTGATGTTTTCTTAATCTGAGTAGTAACCGATGTTAAATGTGCTATTGATGCTAACCATTGTCTCGTTAGGTCAGCAAAACTGTTTAGTATTGGCAAACCATCAGCAACACGGTCATTATTTGAAAGTGTAAACTGCTCTGCTTTTTTCTTTTCAATTCTGAGCGTCTTGGGGTCAATACCGTTCGCTATATTCTCATTTGCTTCTTCTGTTTTGCGTCTCGCTGCTTCGAGTGTGACATTTGGATAAATACCAAATGCCAGTTTATTTCTTTTTTTATTAAACGTGTAAACAAACCGCCAAGACTTAACTCCGGTTTTTGCAACAAACAAAAACAGACCGCCACCATCATTAATCATGTAGTCGCTTTCTTTTGGTTTCGCTGCCTTGTAGACCTTGTCTTTATTGATATTTTTTGCCATAGTGTGTCCTTTTTTTGGACACTATAACAAAGGACACGATAAAGGACACACTTTTGGTTGAATATAGCTGTATTTGGTAACATTTCGCTGGACAATAAAAAACCCGCTAAGCCATATAACTTGCGGGTTTTTGTACTTCTTTGGCTCTCTTAAAACCTTTAAATGGTACCGGCGGCCGGATTTGAACCGGCATGACTTTCGTCACCACCCCCTCAAGATGGCGTGTCTACCAATTTCACCACGTCGGCTTAACTTTATTATTTCTTAGCTACCGGTTACAAAGGAAGCTGTATTTCGCTATTTTACAGTCTTCATTGCTTCAGCTTTAGGTACTTGAGTATCTTTTATCTCAGTTCCTTTTACTGACTCAACTGTCTTTACTTGAGGTATATCTTCAGCCTTAATAGCTGGTATTCCAGCAGCTGAATCAACGCCCGTTTGACCCTCTAATTGAGGAGCACCAGATGTCTCTTCTTTAACATCAGATGAACTCATTAGATCATAAGCGACACCTTTGTGACCGTTTATAATCGCAAGCCCCAAACTGGTTATAAAAAATAACGTGGCTAAAATAGCTGTGGCTCTTGACAAAAAAGAGGCTGCGCCTTGTGCTCCAAAAACAGAACCCGCAGAGCCAGTTCCAAAAGCTGCGCCTGCATCTGCCCCTTTACCTTGCTGCATTAATATTAAACCAATAATACCTAAACCCAGCAACACATGAATAACAATAATTACCTGATACATGAAAGTCTAAACTGTTCTAAATCGAGTGAAAAATCTTTAAAAAGGATTCCGCATCCAACGAAGCCCCACCTATTAAGCCGCCATCTATATCCGGCATAGCAAACAAGCCTTTTGCATTATCCGGCTTTGCACTTCCACCGTATAATATTTGTATTTTATCTGCAATAACTTGATCTTTAGCTGCCATGTATTGGCGAATGTAGTAATGAACTTCCTGAGCTTGCTCATCACTTGCTGTTTTTCCAGTGCCTATCGCCCAAACGGGTTCATATGCAATAACTGCTGAATTAAACGCAGCAACACCCACTAAATTAATGACAGCATCAAGCTGATCATTAATCACTTCAAAAGTTTGATTCTGTTCGCGCTGCTCCAGCGTTTCACCTACACACAGAATTGGTATAATATTTTGCTGTTGTGCTTGACTAAAACGGGCAGCTACTGATTCATTGGTATCCCCGTAAAAAGTACGTCTTTCTGAGTGTCCGACGAGAGCATATTTGCAATTAAACTCTCTCAGCATCGTCGCAGAGATTTCCCCAGTAAAAGCACCTGTAGATTTATCTGCAATATTTTGCGAGCCTAATGCTAGTGCGGTACCTTTAACTAATTCACTAACACAAGGTAAGTAAACATAGGGAACACAGATTGCAATATCTGCATTATTTGAATCTAACCCAGCAATAATGCCTTTTGCAAGTAATTCAGAACTTGCAAGGGTTCCATTCATTTTCCAATTTCCGACTACCAGAGACCGACGCATTAACCTAACTCCCACATAGAACCAAACTGTACATCATATAGCCAAATAACCACTAATTCAAGCACCTATTACTTTCTTCACATCTTCAGCCAATTGCCGAGCGCAATTATTAACCAAATCTGCATCTTCTCCTTCAACCATAACACGGATTAATGGCTCTGTTCCTGAAGCTCTCAGCAATACCCTTCCTTTATTACCTAGTTTTTCTTCCACTGCATGCACTGACTTTTGAATAGTTTCATTGCCATCTAGGTTGACTGTTTTAATTGTTTTAATATTAATCAAAACTTGAGGATATTTTTGCATTCCTGACTTTAATTCATGGAGAGTTCTTCCGCTATCATGCATTTCAGCCATTACTTGTAAAGCTGCAATGATACCGTCACCAGTTGTAGTTCTATCTAGGCAAATAATATGACCTGAATTTTCCCCTCCTAATATACCTTTATGATCATTCATCATTTCCATGACATAGCGATCACCTACTTTTGCTCTCAATAGGGTAAGACCTAACTCTTTAAGGCCATGCTCCATGCCCAGGTTAGTCATTAACGTACCAACTACTGGTCCCGACATCTGTTCTGCATCTAATCTGGATTTTGCAATAATATAAATAAGCTCATCGCCATCAACAATTTCACCTTTATGGTCAACCATAACAAGTCGATCACCATCACCATCCAGTGCTATTCCAAAATCTGCCTTATTTGCCAGTACTGCTGCAACCAATTTCTCTGGCTTAGTTGCGCCACATTCATCATTAATATTGAGTCCATTTGGCTCAGCCCCAATTACAATGACTTCAGCGCCTACTTCACTAAACACATGAGGGGCAATGTGATAGGTCGCTCCATGAGCACAATCAACGACTATTTTCATGCCGCTAAATTCAAATCGTGTCGGAATACTAGCCTTGCAAAATTCAATATATCGGCCTGATGCATCAACCAAGCGCTTTGCCTTACCCAATTTAGAAGACTCAACTGTAGTCATTGGGGAATCAATATAATGTTCAATCTTACGTTCTATATCATCTGGTAACTTGGCACCCTGCACGGAAAAAAACTTTATCCCATTATCATAATAAGGGTTATGAGATGCGCTTATAACAATACCCGCTTTTGCCCGTAATGTTCTTGTTAAATAAGCGACACCTGGCGTAGGCATAGGGCCAAGTAAGCGAGTATCTACCCCAGCTGCTGAGAGCCCCGCTTCTAAAGCTGATTCGAACATGTAGCCCGAAATGCGTGTATCTTTACCCACCAACACAAAACCATGTCCTTCATTAGCAAACACCTTACCGGCTGCCCATCCTAATTTTAATAAGAAATCTGCCGTTATTGGTGGCTCACCTACTTTGCCTCTAATTCCATCTGTTCCAAAATATTTTCTTGCCATACTTACAGTTCTCATCATCCAGATAATACAAAAACATGCTTTGCAATATATTATGTTGTTAGACTTTACAAAAAAAAGGAGAGGCGTTTTGCCTCTCCTTTAAAATCTACCGATACAATTCTTAACCTTGCTCTGCTGTTTTACCTATTGGTTTGTCGGCTTTTTTATCATCCTTGCTTTTAGTTTCTTCAGCTTTTATTTCGTCAACCTTAATATCACCTCTTGGAGGCTTATCATCCCAACCTTGAGGATCTCTTACCGGCTTACGAGCCATCAGATCTTCAATTTGATATTTATCTATAGTCTCATACTTCATTAATGCCGCAGCCATGGCATGTAGAATATCAATATTTTCTTTTAACAATCTTTCAGCACGCTCATAGTTTCTATCTATGAAAGAACGAATTTCTTCATCAATCGTATGTGAGGTCTCCTCGGCTACTGTTTTATGCTGAGTCACTGAACGACCTAAAAACACTTCCCCTTCTTCTTCACTATAAGATAATGGACCCAAGCGCTGAGATAATCCCCACTTAGTCACCATATTTCTCGCCAACTCAGTAGCTCGCTCAATGTCATTAGAAGCGCCTGTACTAACCTGCTCCCAACCAAAAACCACTTCTTCAGCAATACGTCCGCCATATAAGCTGGAAATCATACTATCCAGCTTTTGCTTACTGGCACTATACTGATCCCTCTCAGGTAAAAACATGGTCACACCCAGCGCACGTCCTCTAGGCATAATACTAACCTTATAAACAGGATCATGTTCAGGCACTAACTTGCCAACAATAGCGTGACCCGCCTCATGATAAGCCGTCATTGTTTTTTCTTTTTCATCCATAACCATAGTGTGCCTTTCAGCACCCATAATCAATTTGTCTTTAGCTTTTTCCAAGTCAGCCATATTGACAACGCGCTTATTCATTCTAGCTGCCCACAAAGCGGCTTCATTGATTAAATTAGCCAAATCAGCCCCTGAAAATCCCGGTGTTCCTTGAGCTATGTATTTAATAATGACATCTTCATCGGTTGGAACTTTTTTCATATGGACAGCAAGTATTTGCTCACGACCCTTAACATCTGGCAGACCTACCGTGACTTGACGATCGAATCGACCTGGACGCAATAGAGCTTTATCCAATACGTCTGGACGATTTGTTGCGGCTATAACGATAATGCCTTCATTACCTTCAAAACCATCCATCTCAACCAATAACTGATTTAATGTCTGTTCGCGCTCATCATTGCCGCCACCTAAACCGGCACCACGCTGACGCCCCACAGCA